>NZ_BDLQ01000058.1:0-144366 GCF_002049255.1 Carboxydocella sp. ULO1
AGTTATTACTAATTGAATCTATAACTTTTTTAATTTCTAATCCAAATGGTTTTGATATGCTAATCTTAGGTACAGTTATATTTATTTTTTTCTGTTTCTTTCCAATTATTTTAAAATTGGTCTTTTTAAATTCATATAATGGAATCGTTTTAGAGATAACTATTTCTAAAATCTTATTAAGATTACTTTTCTGTTGCTCTAATAAAACTTTTTGTGTTTGATTTATTTCCCAAAGTATAAAAAAAGACAGAACTGATGTTATCAACAATACCATTCCTATTAAAACTAAAATCTGAAAAATTAAGCCCTTAGAATATATTTTTTTCAAAGTTCTCCTCCTCTCCTAGAACTTTTTTAATTTTAACAATATTAATCTAGAAAAACAAAAAACTGCCTGCAGTCAAAAGCAAACAGGACTCATAATTTACTAACTCAACTTTCGCATGTCTGAAAACCAAGTAAACTCTTGAAATAAGCGGAAAAACTGGCTTTTTCTACTGCTTTAATGACACTTTCCAATGGTTCTTGAGTATGTCTACTATCTTTATTGCTTGTCTCTTTTCTTTCATCACTTGTCCTCATATTTCTACCTTAACACTCTAAGTTATCCACATCAAGCCTTAAAGCATAATTTCCTAAAACAAAAAAGGCCTCTTCCCCGCGGGGAAGGGCCTTATTTTACTTGCCTGCTACCTTTTGCCAGTCGGCCAGGAACTTCTGAATCCCGATGTCAGTCAATGGATGCTTCAGCATTTGTTGCAATACCCCGTATGGGATGGTGGCAATATGGGCACCCGCTTTGGCTGCCTCAACTACATGCATGGGATGACGGATGGAAGCAGCGATGATTTCCGTTTCCAGTCCGTGCAAGTCGAAAATGGCAGCGATATCGGCAATCAGCTGGATACCATCATGGCTGATATCATCCAGGCGCCCGACAAAGGGGCTGACATAAGTGGCCCCCGCCAGGGCAGCCAGCAAGGCCTGGCTGGCGGAAAAAATCAGAGTGACATTGGTGCGAATCCCTTCTTTAGCCAGCACCTTAACCGCTTTCAAACCTTCGCCGGTCATGGGGATTTTGATCACGATATTGGGATGAATAGCTGCCAGCTGCCGGGCTTCAACCAGCATCCCTTCCGCTTCAGTGCTGATTACCTCGGCACTGATGGGCCCATCCACAATAGCGCAGATTTCCCGTACTACCTCTTCGAAATTTCGTCCTTCTCTGGCAATCAAGGACGGGTTAGTGGTAACTCCGGCAATGACTCCTAAATCGTTAGCTGCTTTAATTTCTTCGATATTGGCTGTATCAATAAACAATCTCATGCTTTACCACTGCTCCCGAATACCCGTATTTTTTCCCGGATTACTTCAATAGCCGCTTCCCTGGCCGGAGTCAGCACCTTGCGCGGATCAATTTCCTTTTCATCCCGAGCCAGCACTTCCCGCATGGCGGCGACGAAGGCTTCCCGGATATTGGTGTCAATATTTACCTTGCGCACCCCCAGACGGATGGCTTCCTGGATGGCTTCATCAGGTACACCGGAAGAACCATGCAAAACGATGGGAACATTCACCAGGGAGCGAATTTTCTTCAACCGCTCAAAATCCAGCTTGGGCACTCCCTTGTACTGACCATGGGCAGTACCGATAGCCACAGCCAGAGCATCTACGCCGGTGCGCTCTACAAAAATGCGGGCTTCTTCCGGGTCGGTGAACAAAGCCTCTTTTTCATCTACAGAGATATCATCCTCAGTACCACCGATTTTACCCAGTTCCGCTTCTACGGAAACACCTACTGCATGGGCCACGTCAATAACTTTTTTGGTAAGAGCAATATTTTCTTCCAGGGGTAATTTGGAACCATCGATCATGACGGACGAAAAGCCCGCCCGGATGCATTTCATCACCTGTTCGAAGCTGGTGCCATGGTCCAGATGCAGGGCCACCGGCACAGTAGCTTTTTCCGCTGCTGTTTTGGCCATTGCCACTATGTAATCCAATCCAGCATATTTGATGGCTCCCTGACTGGCCTGCATGATAACCGGAGCCTTTTCCGCTTCAGCTGCAGCGATGATCGCCTGGACAATTTCCATGTTGTTGCAGTTAAAGGCACCGACGGCATATCCGCCAGCTTCTGCCTCTTTCAGTAGTTCGGTAATAGGTACCAGTGCCATACGGATAACCTCCTTAATATTTTTAAATAGGCTGAAAAAGGAAAATACTAAACTTGTCCCTGCAAGTTTAGTATATGACCAGCCCAAACTCTTCTATGCTTATTTTTTGGTTTGTCCCTGGGGATAGGGAGAAAACAGCGGCGGTTCAATAATTGACAGGCTGCCGGCAGTCAATTCTACTTCCCTTAGGCTTTTGATAGCAGCTAATTCCTGTTCATTCTCCACATAAACTACCCCTACCGCATCACAATCCCGGCAATGCAGTTCTATTCGGTCAGGCAGAAGATCCATGCCGATATGGGGATTGCCACAACTGCAATAAACCGCCCCATCTACCGCCAGGTCCTGCAGATAACTGACCGCCTGTAACATCACTTCCGGGGCCCGAAAATAGTCGGCATCCTCTATCTCCTGCAGCAATTTCAGCAACTCGGCCTCGTGGTTTTTCACCAGGCGGGCTACCTGTTCTTTCGGGCCCAGGTGCCCCAGATCCAGTTTGCTGTCAGCACAGATCAGGTTCAGCACCTTCTTGCCCCATACCTGTTTGCGGTGGAACTGGTAGAGATGTTTGGCATCACAGAGGACACAATCCACCTGCAAATAAACTTCCTGTCCTTTTTTCATCTTAAAAGTTGCTACCCGTGCTCCGCAGGAACAGAAAATTTCCAGGCTCTGACCCTTATTCAGTTGAAAAAGCGACAAACTATGCAGTTCCAGCCGTCCACAGGCAGGACACCTGATCGCAACACTGGCCTGGGTTGTAATGACCATTGCTTTTACACCTCACTCGAAATTGAGTATTCGCCATCAACCCCCAAATTCCTGCTACGTTTTTGGTCCCACCCATAAAAATTTTGTCCCACTATCACAGGTATCTGGTTATGATCTGGCGCAACTCGTTGATATCAAAAGGTTTGGTCAAATACTCATCAATGCCTATTTTAGGCACCTGGGACATCACATCTAGCTCCCCGTATGCCGTCATTAAGATAATTCGACATTTTTCGCGTTTATCCTGCAATGCTTCTAAAACTTCCAAACCATTCATCCCCGGCATTTTCAAGTCAATCAACATGATGTCTGGCTGAAAACTAAGAAATTTTTCAATCGCTTCCTGGCCGCTAGCTGCCATTTCCAGCTGACTGGTTAAATCCTTGAGCGCTTCTCGCATTAACATGCGAATTCCTACCTGGTCATCCACAATTAAAATTTTCTTTTCTGCCAAATTTAGTCCCCCCAATCTCACTAGCTTAATTCCATATTCTGCACAAAAACAACTTTTCCTGCCAAAAAGGCAGGAATTTTATAAACAATCATATATTATGCTGGACAAACAAAAACCGCAGTTCGCACTGCGGTTGAGGTAAAGTCTTTTTCATAGAGAATTGAAAAAATCGCCAAAATGCTGAACAGCTATCCCAATACC
This sequence comes from Carboxydocella sp. ULO1, assembly GCF_002049255.1. Taxonomy (NCBI): domain Bacteria; kingdom Bacillati; phylum Bacillota; class Clostridia; order Eubacteriales; family Clostridiales Family XVI. Incertae Sedis; genus Carboxydocella; species Carboxydocella sp. ULO1. Next base: position 3,604 of record NZ_BDLQ01000058.1, read on the forward strand.
TGCCCCGATTAAAATCAGGAACGCCAGGAAAATCAACAGAGGCGAAAATACAACCAACAAGGTGCGACCACTGCTGAGTTCGCTGATTTCCCGCATAGCCCAGTAGGGAAGGATCAGGGAACTGTAAATATATACAATCAGTGCTCCTAGTCCCAGCAACAATTGATTGAGCACCCCTATTGCCACCAGCGCCTGCAGGGGGATCATTACTACTTGCACCGTTTGGGCCAATGCAAGTGCTGAAAACAGCGCCAGAGCAGAGCGGGGTATTCCCCCTAACATCTCCGCCAGTACCTGAAAATACCCCGCTTGCATTACTAACCAGACCAGGGAAAACAACGCCCCTGCAATGATCATCAAAATCTGCATGGAAGGCAGGCGAAAAAACTCCTGAACGAGGGCCAGCTCCTCTGCCCCTTGAGGAACATTCTTCAATTCCCCCGGTAAAACCACATAAACCTGAGTAACCAGATTCAGGACCGCAACTATGATTACAGCCAGAAATGCCGCACCCGGCCGGGGCTGTTCCGCCAGAGAGCGAAAAAGACGCCGGGGCTGCACAAATACACCATAAATTAAATCCAGAAAACCCACGCTATTCTCCCCCTTTGATTCCACTCAACAGCTTCTTAAGAGCGGCTTCTTCCGCAGGAGACAGGCGCAAAGGCCCGCTCAGTCCGACAGTTTCAGTGCTGCCGAAGATCTTGCGCCAGGGGGAAGGTTTACCCAGTTCTACCAGTTCTGCTTCTTCATCCAGATGGGCCAACTCCCTGGTTTTTTCCACTGCGGTATAGAAGTTGCCCAGTTCATCTACCAACCCGGCCTCTTTGGCCTGGCGGCCGGTGAAAATCCGGCCATCAGCCAGGGCCTTGACCTTTTCCCGGGGCAATTTGCGCCCTTCAGCCACTACATCCACAAACTGTTCATAGATGTCATTGACCATGCCCTGCAGCAAAGCCTTTTCCGCCGGAGTCATAGGCCGGGCTTCACTGCCAATATCCTTCAACGGCCCGGATTTGATGGTATTATCGGTAATGCCCAGCTTGTCATACAGGCCTTTTAGTTCCTGAAACCGCATAATCACACCGATACTGCCGGTCATTGTAGCGGGATTAGCCACAATATAATCGGTTTTGGCAGCCAGCCAGTAACCGCCAGATGCCGCCACATCCCCCATGGAAGTGACTATCACCTTACCGGCTTCCCGCAGGCGGTCGATTTCTTCGCCTACCTCCTGGGAAGCAGCTGCACTGCCTCCCGGGCTGTTTATGCGCAGGATTACCGCCTTGATGCTATCATCTTCCCGGGCCTCCCTTAGTTGCTCCATCAAATCATCACCAGCAGCTACCGCCTGGCCAAAGATTCCATCCTCTGAGCGACCGCCTACAATGGGCCCTTCGACATATATAATTCCGATTTTATCCCCGCCTTTAGGGAGTGCAGCCTTTTTCTTTCCTTCTCCTCCCAAACCATTTTGTTTAATGGCCAGCAGTACCGGGATTACGATCACAGCGAGCAACACAAGGACTATGAGCCTTTTTTTCATGCTGTTCCCACCCTTCTCCTTACAGCTTATGGCGGGCTTTGCTGGCTTATGCCCTATTCAGAGCTGCACCGACAAAATCCCGGAACAGGGGATGGGGCCGGTTAGGCCGGGACTTGAATTCAGGGTGAAACTGGGTAGCCACAAACCAGGGGTGATCCGGCAATTCCACAATTTCTACCAGCCGCCCATCCGGACTGGTACCGGAAATCACCAGGCCCAGCTCAGTTAGCTGTTCCCTGAACTCGTTATTGAATTCAAAACGATGGCGATGGCGTTCATAAATCAGCTCTTCCCCGTAGGCCGTATAAGCCCTGCTGTCACTGGCGAGCTTGCAGGGATAGATGCCCAATCGCATGGTTCCTCCCATTTCCTCGATATCCTTCTGTTCCGGCAGCAGGTCGATAACAGGATAGGGAGTGTCACCAAACTCGGAACTGTTAGCTCCCTTCAATCCGGCTACATTACGGGCAAACTCGATCACAGCGCATTGCATACCCAGACAAATACCAAGGAAAGGAATCCCTTTCTCCCGGGCATAATTGATGGCCCGGATTTTGCCTTCAATTCCCCGATCCCCAAAGCCACCGGGTACCAGGATACCATCAGCTTCAGCCAGCAACTCGGCCGGATCCCGGCGTTCCATTTCCTCGGCACTGACCCAGAGGATATTAACAGCAGCTTCGTGATAAATACCGCCATGGCGCAGGGCCTCAGCCACACTCATGTAGGCATCCGGCAGCTCCACATATTTACCGACGACAGCGATATTGACAAAGGCGCGGGGATTCTTGACCTTTTCCACGATTTCTTCCCATTCCCGCAAATCCGCTTCCCCGCAGGTTAAGCCCAGTTTTTCGATCACGATATCATCCAGGCCCTCTTTTTTCAGCATCAGCGGCACTTCATATATGGAGGAAGCATCTACTGCCTGAATCACTGCTTCAGGATCGATGTCACAGAACAGGGCCAGTTTTTCTTCCATCTCCCGGGACAAAGGCCGTTCGGTCCGGCAAACGATAACATCCGGCTTTATCCCGATACTGCGCAGCTCCTTGACACTGTGCTGGGTGGGCTTGGTTTTCAGCTCACCAGCAGCTTTAATATAAGGTACAAGGGTAACATGAATGTAAAGGACATTTTCCTTACCGATATCCCCTTTAATCTGCCGGATGGCCTCTAGAAAAGGCAGGGACTCGATGTCACCGACAGTACCACCGATTTCTGTAATCACTACATCAGGATTGGACTCCCTGGCTACCCTGTAAATCCGGTCCTTGATTTCATTGGTGATATGGGGAATAACCTGTACTGTTCCGCCCAGATAGTCCCCTTTCCGTTCCTTGCTGATTACCGACCAGTAGATTTTGCCGGTGGTCACATTGGAGTTTTTGGTAACACTGATGTCGACAAAGCGCTCATAATGCCCCAGGTCCAGGTCTGTCTCCGCTCCGTCATCGGTAACAAAGACTTCACCGTGCTGGTAGGGGCTCATGGTGCCGGGATCCACGTTGATGTAGGGATCAAACTTCTGGATAGCCACCTTCAGGCCTCTGCTTTTCAGGAGCCGACCTAAAGAGGCCGCAGTGATCCCTTTTCCCAGTGATGAAACTACTCCGCCCGTCACAAAGATGTACTTGGTCATTATAATTTTGCCCCCTCACAAAAAGAACAAATCAGCCGTGTACCAGCTGATTTGTTTTTTTTCCATACTGTACTATTTTAGCTTGTGGCGTCGATAATTGTCAAGTTAGATATCCCAGCTGTCATCAGGGGTGGTCCTGGTACCTACCAGTTCCCGTATGCTCCACAGCCCTTCACCCAGGTGAACAAATCTCTGGTCCAGGTTGATTTCCGTATAGGCACTGGCCATCAGCTGGGGCAAACTGCCCTTGAGCTGGCCTTCATTTTTTTGCTGTTCAGCCACTACCTGTTCCAGCAATTGCCGTACCGGTAAGGGTCTTTGTGCCTCCCTGAGGATGCGATAAGCCAATTCGGCATAGGAGTATTTTGCCACTGCTCCCAACTCCTCTCCCGCTTTCGGGGATATTGTTTGATACAATATTCGCCGTTTGTCAACGATTTCCTGCTGCTCTCACCAAAAAAACAAAAGCGCCAACCAGCAGGTCAGCGCAAGTTTTGCGAAACAATATAGCCCAGAAAGATGCCGACTATGCCCATAATCCCCGTCAAACTAGCGGGAGCTGGAATGGGCAGTTTCATGAAACCAAAAACCAGGCCTACGATGGCGCCGGACAAAGTGGCCATCAGCAGTTCTTTCATCGGTCATCCTCCTTTCCGCCGTTTCAGCCCCTCACACCCAACCGCCTCCTTTAATAGAAGGCAATTCTTATTATACGGAAAGGTCAGACCTTTGACAAGTGCTTTTTACATCCGTTCCGGAGCAGTTACTCCCAGCAGCCGCAAAGTATTGGCCAGAGCGATCTGAGTAGCCTTCACCAGTAAGACCCGGGCCTGATAGATTTTCTCTTCCTCCCCGATCACCCGGCAATGATTATAGAAACTGTGGAAAGCCGCTGCCAGCTCGTGGGCATAACGGGCAATCCGGTGGGGTTCCAGGTTAATAGCCGCATAAGCAATCTCATCCGGCAGTTCCGCCAGTTTTTTGAGCAGATCCTGCTCTTCCGGTTGTTGCAGGCAGGCAAAATCCGCTTTTTCCACTGCCGGCAAGCTCAGCCCCTTCTCCTCGACCTGGCGCAGAATACTGCAGATACGGGCATGGGCATACTGGACATAATAGACCGGGTTTTCACTGGATTGAGTCCTGGCCAGGTCCAGGTCGAAATCCAGGTGGCTATCCGCACTGCGCATGATGAAGAAGTAACGGGCGGCATCTACCCCTACCTCTTCAATCAAATCCTCCAGGGTTACAAACTCCCCGGAACGCTTGGACATGCGGACAATTTCGCCGCCTTTGAAAAGGCGCACCAGCTGCATGATCACCACATCCAGCTTGTCCGGATCATAACCTAAAGCCGCCATAGCCCCTTTCATCCGGGCTACATGGCCGTGGTGATCAGCCCCCCAGATATTGATTACCCGTTCAAACCCGCGGTCAAACTTGTTCTTATGGTAAGCGATATCGGCCGCGAAGTAAGTAGGTACTCCATTTTTGCGAACCACTACTTCATCCTTGTCATCTCCGAAAGCGGTTGCCTTAAACCAGAGAGCCCCGTCTTCTTCGTAAATATAGCCTTTCTGCCGCAGTTCCTCGATGACATTGGTCACCGCCCCGGAGTCATGAAGGGATTGCTCACTGAACCAGACATCATAGTGAACGCCAAAGCGCTCCAGGACAGTTTTGATCGCCCCCAGTTTTTCCTTGAGGCCAAACTGGATAAAATAAGCCCGGCGCTCAGCAGGAGCAACTGTCAGCCATTTGTCCCCTTCCTGATCGATCAGTTTCTGCATAGTCTCGATAATATCCCGACCATGGTAGCCCTCTTCCGGAAATTCTACATCCTGGCCCAGTAATTGCAAATAACGGGCTTCCAGGGATTTGCCGAAATTTTCGATCTGGTTACCGGCATCATTGATATAAAACTCCCGGGTCACAGCATGACCGGAAAAATCCAGTAAAGCCGCAATGGTATCTCCTAAAGCCGCCCCCCGGGCATTGCCCATATGCAACAAACCGGTAGGGTTAGCGGAAACAAACTCCACCTGAACCTTTTTGCCACCACCGACCTGAGTGCGCCCGTAATCTGCCCCTTTGTTCAGCACTAGAGGTACCACCTGTTGCAGCCAGCGAGGATTTAAGCGGAAATTGATAAAACCCGGTCCCGCTACTTCAATAGCAGTAACTGTCTCCCCCAGTTTTGCTTGCAGGTAAGGCAGCAAGGTTTCGGCAATCTGCCGGGGCGCTTTTCTGGCCTGACGGGTTAGTAACATAGCGATATTAGTAGCAAAATCACCGTGAGCTTTTTCCCGCGGTATCTCCAGCACAAATTCGGGTATACTTTCAAGGGTCAGCTCTCCCCGCTCACGGCTCTCTTCCACCGCATAAAGGATGGCTTCATTCAACTGTTGGCGCAAGCTGGCAATCAAATTATCCATACACTGTTCCTCCTACCCACTCATTCTGCCTGGAAATTTATTTCCAACCAGTGGATGCCTATGTATTCTCCTGCCAAAAAAAGTTCATACTTTAGCTTAATATTTCCACCGGTCTCTGTCAAGTTTACCTCTGTCTGAATCGTTCTGGTTTCCAGGGCCAACTGTCCGTAGGGAGTGCGATAATTCCCCCGGCAATGTCTCCCCCGGCAAAAGCTCTGTTCCATTTCCACAGCTCCCCGGCGGCGAACTGTCAATTCCTCCCCATCCACCGTGATTTCCGTCCGGGTATCCAGCCCTGTTTCCGCCGGTTCCTGATAGAACAGGCGATACTGGTTGTTTTCCCTCAGATAATAGCCAGTGGTTTCCCACTCTCCCCCGCTATATTCTCCCCCTTTTTCCTGCTGATAACTGCGCAGCTGAATTTTCACCGTTAACACCCTGATCACCTCACCCGAGCTAAAAAAAATACCAGGTATCATTGTTTATGATACCCGGTTTCAAGGGGGACTGAAAAGATGTTATGCATAACCACTAACATAATAGCAAAACTTTTTGAATTTGCCAAGTCCTTTTTCGACATTAATCGACATTTTTCGCGAAACCCAGTTGAAAGGCTGTTAAATTGCTTTCCAGGAAACGGGCTGGAACTCTCGCTTGAATGGCTGCTTCCCAGTCAGCCAGAGCCCAGGGCAACCGGGCTGCCAGGGCCCCCAGCAAAACCAGGTTGGCACCCCTGGGGTTACCAGCCTGGCCGGCCAGTTCCTCGGCCGCTATTACCTGCACCTGCCCATAGGCTGCCAGTTTCCCGGTAACTTCTTGCGGATACGGGGCCGCCCCGATTACCACCGGTAGCGGGGGAATTTGCCGTTGATTGACAATGATTATTCCACCGGGCCGCAAATAATGAGCATAGCGCAGGGCCTCCAGTTCCTCAAAGGCTACTATGATATCGGCTTCCCCGCTTTCCACCAGGGGTGAAAAAACTTTTTCCCCTACCCGAACATGAGTGATCACACTTCCCCCCCGCTGAGCCATGCCGTGGATTTCCGACATCTTTACATCCAGCCCCTGGGCCAGGGCCGCCGCTGCCAGAACTTTGGCTGCTAGAATGGTTCCCTGACCACCTACTCCTACCAGCAATATATTCAGTATATCTGCCATTATGCCTCGCCCCCCTTGCTGCTGATGGCCTCCACCGGACATACCCGGGCACAGAGGTCACAACCATTACATAAAGCCTGATCGATCACCGGCTTGTCCTCTCCCTTGCTAATGGCGGGACAACCCAGGGAGATACAGCGCCCACAGTTAAGGCATTTTTCCGGGTCAATAGCCAGAGGCGGGTTTTTCTCCTTGACGATCAGGGCACAGGGGCGCCGTACGATTATTACTGAAGGCTCAGCAGCAGCCAGTTCTTCCTTCAGGATTTGCCGGAATGCTTTCAGTTCAAAGGGATCCACTTCAGCTATTCTTTTAACCCCACAGGCCCGGGCAATCGCCGCCAGGTCCACCTGGGGAGCCGCTTCCCCGCTCAGCCGCTGGCCAGTGCCAGGGTGAGGCTGGTGTCCCGTCATGGCTGTCGTCCGGTTATCCAGAATCAGCACCGTGCCGGTTCCGCCATTATAAACCAGGTCCAGCAAACCGGTAATACCGGAATGCAGGAAGGTGGAATCCCCGATCACCGCTACCGTCCGCCCTTTAAATTCTTCCGGATTGGCCTTTTCCATCCCCAGGGCCGCGCCGATACTGGCACCCATACAGATACAGGTATCTATGGCATTGAGAGGCGGCAATACTCCCAGGGTATAGCAGCCGATATCCCCGGCCACCCGCAGCTTCAATTCCCGCAGCATGAAAAAGGTAGCACGGTGGGGACAACCAGGACACAATACCGGTGGCCGATTGGGCACTTCCTGGCCTTGCGGTTGCCGGGGCAAATATTCTGCCTCCTCCTGCCGCCCACAAGCCAGCAGGATTTGCCGCCGCACCAGGGTTGCGCTCAATTCCCCCACCGGCGGGAAGAGCTCTTTGCCCTGCACCATAATCCCCATGGCCTTGACCTGTTCTTCAATCAAACCATCCAGTTCCTCCACAACGAAGACCTGTTCCACCCCAGCGGCCAGTTCCTTTATTTTTTCTATCGGCAGGGGATTGGTCAGTCCCAGTTTCAACACTGTTGCCCGCGGAAAAGCTTCCCGAACATACTGATAACAAATACCGGAAGTGATAATACCCATATCCCGGTCTCCCCACTCCAGACGGTTAATCTCCGCCGTTTCCGCCCAGGCAGCCAGCTGGCGCATCCTTTCTTCCACTACCAGATGGCGCTGCCGTCCGTAAGCAGGAATCATCACATATTTCTGCGGGTTTTTCTGGTAGGGTTTTACTTCCGTAACCAGGGGTTCTCCCAGCTCTACCAGCGTCTGGCTATGGGCAATCCGGGTATGAGTTCTGAGCATAACCGGGGTATCAAATTGTTCGGAGAGAGCCAGTCCCAGCAGGACAAAATCCTTGCATTCCTGGCTGTCTGCCGGTTCTAATACCGGAATTTTAGCCAGACGCCCGTAATAGCGGGAATCCTGCTCATTCTGGGAGCTGTGCATCCCCGGGTCGTCAGCAGCTACCAGCAAAAAGCCACCATTAACACCGGTATAAGCCAGAGTCAGCAAGGGGTCAGCAGCCACATTAACCCCAACGTGTTTCATGGTCACAATCGTGCGGGCCCCGGCAATAGCCGCCCCTGCCCCCACTTCCAGGGCCACCTTCTCATTGGGAGACCACTGGGCCTTGATGTTCGGGTATTTGGTCATGTTTTCCAGAATCTCTGTACTGGGTGTGCCCGGATAACCGGCAGCTACCACAACCCCGGCTTCATAAGCTCCCCGGGCAATGGCCTCATTGCCTGTCAGCAGTTCCTTCATTCTTTCTCCCCTTCCCCTCTTGCCGTAAATCCAGCACCCTTCTGGCTTTGCCGGTGAAACGCTCAATACTTCCCGGTGCTGCCAGAGTGACTTTGGTGCCAATAGATAAAACATTTTGCAACTTGTGGCGAATTTCCTCTTCGATTTCCACCAGTTTCTTATAATCATCAGTAAAGTATTCTTCTTTTAATTCCACCCGAACCTCCAGATCATCCAGAAAGCCCTTTTTCCGTACCACCAGCTGGTAATGGGGAGCTACGGCCGGTACAGTCAACAAAACGCTTTCCACCTGGGTGGGGAAAACATTGACACCTCGAATCACCAGCATGTCATCAGAACGGCCACAAACCCGGCTCATGCGCACAAGAGTACGGCCACAGGCACAGGGAGCATAGTCAAGGGTAGCCAGGTCCCGGGTCCGATAGCGCAAAATAGGCAAGGCCTCTTTGGTCAGCGGAGTAAACACCAGTTCCCCCTGTTCACCCGGACCAACCGGTTCACCGGTCTCGGGATTGATCAGTTCCACCAGAAAGTGGTCTTCATTAATATGCAATCCCTGGCGCGCCTGGCATTCCCCCGCTACACCCGGTCCCATCACTTCACTTAATCCGTAATTGTCAGTAGCAAACAGGCCCCATTCCGCCTCAATTTGCTGCCTGATTTCCTCCGACCAGGGCTCGGAGCCAAACAGGCCGATTCTTAAGCCCAGGGAACGGGGTTCAACCCCCATCCCCCGGGCTACTTCCGCCAGGTAAAGGGCGTAGGAAGGCGTACTGACCAGCACTGTAGTGCCAAAATCCTGCATCAACATGATCTGTTTCTCGGAATTGCCGGTAGAAGCCGGCACTATGGTAACCCCCACCTCTTCCAGACCATAATGCAATCCAAAAGCACCGGTAAACAAGCCGTAGCCAAAACAGATCTGGGCGATATCCCGCCGCTCAACTCCGGCCATGGTTACAATCCGGGCAATCAGATTGGCCCAGGTTTTCAGATCCTGTTTGGTATAACCGACAACAGTAGGCTTGCCGGTAGTACCGGAGGAGGCGTGCAAACGCACGATTTCCTCCAGCGGTACGGCAAACAGACCATAGGGATACTGCTCCCGCAAAACATCCTTGGTAGTAAAAGGCAACAAACGCACATCTTCCAGGCTGCGAATATCCGCCGGGGTTACTCCCTGCTCATCCAGCAGTTCCCGGTAATAGGGTACCCGTTCATAGGCTCTTTTCACTGTTGCCTGTAAACGTTCCAGCTGGATTGCCTGCAGCTCTTCCCGGTTCAAGCTCTCCTCCTTATCCCACATCCACCATTGCTCCTTCCTCTCCCTGGTTGATTCCACCTTCCTCACCGAATACCAGGGCCAGGTGATCCGCCGGTAATTGTTGACCCACCAGACTGAACACCGGTACCGTCAGGATAGAGGTCAACATGGCCAGACACCCGCCTAGAGGTATATATTTGGCATCCATCTGAAAATACCAGGCCCAGATAATGGAGAATGCCGCTCCTGCCACCATCCCGGCCAGAGCCCCCGTTTGATTGACCCGGCGGCTGTACAGCCCCCAGAGATAGGGTCCCAGAAAAGCCCCGGCCACCGTCCCCCAGGATAAAGCCATCAGGGTCAGGATAATTGCGGGTTTTTGCAGGGCAATATAGAGGGAAAAGCCGACAAAAACCAGGCTGAACAAACGCAACAGCTGCAAAACCCGACGGGGGGTTAAACCAGGGGCCAGCCAGCTATGGATCACATCCATGGTCAGGGCTGAACTGGCCACCAGTACCAGAGAAGATAGAGTCGACATGGAAGCGGATAAGACCAGCAGCAAGATGACCGCTGCTGCCCATTCCGGCAGGGCCTGTTTTAAAATCAGGGGCATGATCAGGTCGGCAGAAGGTTTCCCTGTGACCGGATCCAGGGGAATCTGGTCAAAAAAGAGGCGGCTGAAGGCACCGATGCCATAAGCTGCTCCGGAAATCAACAGGGCAAATAAGGTAGTGATACGAGTAGCGGTGTAGACCACTTTCTCATCGCGAATTGCACAGAATTTTTGCACCATCTGGGGCATCCCCCAGGTACCAAAGCTGGTAAGCAAGACCAGGGCCAGCAATTGCTCCAGACCCGGGCCCTGGGGAAAAAAACTGACCAGCTGGCTCCCCTTCTCTGCCAGCCGGCTGATACCGGTAGCCAGACCGCCTACCTGGGGAGCATGGAGGATATACCAGGTCATCACTCCGACTCCCCCCAGCATGACAATCCCCTGAATAAAATCTGTAACCGCTACTGCCAGATAACCGCCCAGAATAAGAAATACTGCCGTCACGGCAGCCATCAGCCAGGCCACCAGGGCGTAGGGAAGACCAAAGATTTGTTCAAAAAGGTAGCTTAAGCCCATGTAAACGGAAGCAGAATAAGGCACTAGGAAAACAAAAATCAAACTGGATGCCAGTACCTTCATCAGCGGACTCTGATAGCGGGCCCGGAAAAATTCCGGCATAGTCATCACTCCCAGGCGCTCTGTCATTTGCCTGGTGGGACGGGCCAGCACCTTCCAGGCCAGCCAGCTGCCCAGCAGGGCATTGCCGAGAGCGACCCAGAGAGCGCTTAAACCAAACCCCCATCCTACTTTACCGGCATAACCAACAAAAAGAACGGCAGAAAAGTAAGTGGTACCATAAGCAAAAGCAGTCATCCAGGGCCCGACCTTCCTGCCTCCCAGAAAGAAGTCTCCCGGTGTCCTGTTTTTGCTGCGCGCCCACCAACCACTGCCGATCAGGATTGAAACAAAAAGAACCAGCAACACCCATTTAATCATTCTACCATACCTCCGTTCTGCTCTTTCCTGGCTTCCTGCTCATGCTCAGCTCTACTATCCTGCCATCCTGGACTGCACGAACATCCTGATACGCTTTAAGGCCTCCTGTAACTGGGCCAGGGAATAGGCATAGGAAATACGGATACAGCCTTCGCCGGCTGCCCCAAAAGCCGACCCCGGCACTACCGCCACCTTTTGCTCCCGCAGCAACTCGGTGGCAAACTGCTCGGAAGTTAGTCCTGTACTGCGAATGGAAGGAAAGACATAAAAGGCCCCTTCCGGTTCATGGCACTCCAGGCCTGCTTCCCTCAATCCAGCCACTACCAGTCGCCGCCGTCGATCATATTCCCGTACCATTGCCTCCATTTCCCCCCGGCAGCTTTTCAGCACTTCCAGTGCGGCCAGCTGCGCTGTAATCGGGGCACAGAGCATGGTATACTGGTGAATTTTCACCATCGCACTGATCAGATCAGGATGAGCGCAGGCATAACCCAGGCGCCAGCCCGTCATAGCATAGGCTTTGGAGAAACCATTTAGCAAAATGGTACGCTCTTTCATGTCCGGTAAAGCTGCGATACTGAAATGCTGCCGCCCATAGGTCAGATGATGATAAATTTCATCGGCAATAACGATAAGATCTCGGGCCCGGGCGATTTCGGCGATCCCTTCCAGGTCCTGACGGCTCAGGGTAGTACCAGTCGGATTATTGGGATAACAGAGCAAAACCGCCTTGGTGCGAGGGGTCAAAGCCTGTTCCAGAGCCGCCGGCGTCAAGCGGAATCCATCTTCCCAGCTGGTCGCTACTGGCACCGGCCGTCCTCCGGCCAGCAAAGTACAGGGCTGATAGGAAACATAAGAAGGCTCAGGGATAATCACTTCTTCCCCTGGATTGAGCAGAGCCCTCAAAGCAATATCCAGGGCTTCCGATACGCCAACGGTCACCATAATTTCTCGTCTGGGGTCATAGCTCACCCCCAGGTTAGCCTCCACATCCCTGCTAATGGCTTCCCGCAATTCCAGCAAGCCATGATTGCTGGTATAGTGGGTTTTCCCCTTCTCCAGCCCCCAGATACAGGCCTCCCGGCCCGCCCAGGGTGTGACGAAATCCGGTTCCCCTACCCCCAGGGAAATTACCCCTGGAGTTTCTGCTACCAGGTCAAAAAAACGCCTGATCCCGGAAGGCGGAAGCTCCCGGACCAGAGTGGCCACCTTCTCAATCACGGTGACACCACCAGCCGCTCATCATCACCGGCATCCTCATCCAGAATTACACCGGCCTGTTTGTACTTTTTTAACACAAAATGGGTGGTGGTGCTCTGCACATCTTCAAGAGTAGCCAGTTTTTCCGCCACAAACAGGGCCACTTCTTTCAGAGTGCGTCCCTCGATCAGTACCGCCAGGTCATAAGCCCCTGACATCAGAAAAACCGACTTGACCTCGGGATAGCGGTAGATGCGCCGGGCTACGGCATCATAGCCCTTATCCCGCTGGGGAGTGATCTTGACATCGATCATGGCGGAAACAGCATCATCACCGAATTTCTCCCAGTTAATGATGGTATGGTATTTGACAATTACCCTGTCCGCCACCAGTCGGGCGATAGCCTGGGCCACCTCCTCCTCCGGTTCTCCCAGCAAGCTTGCTATTTCCGCCGTCGTGTAGCGGCTATTCTGTTCCAGTAGCTCAAGAATTTCCCTTTCCATGTTTTTATCCAAGCCACTCCCTCCCCTTTATAACAGCTGATTTTTACTTTTGTATATTATAACAGCTGGGTCAGTACCTCTACAACCCCTATTTTACCTTTTTCAGTAAAATCATGGCCATCCAGGCGCCAAATAAAGTGGAAACCAGAAAACCGGATACCCCCAGAACAGGATAGCCAAATACCTTGGGGCCAAAACCGGCATGCAAAATCAGGGCCGAACCAACAGTAATGGCCGCTACAATCATACTCAAAGCCAACCGACTGGATATAACTTCCAGCATATCATATAACCACTGTAAATTACGGTGATGAAAAATAAAGCGCATTTCCCCCCTGGCCAATTGCTCCAGAATTACATGCATCTGTCGGGGCAGGTCCCGATTCAGTTTCTGCCATTCCCCCCACCAGCGGGGCAAATCCTGCCACCACCCCTGCCATTCCCGGACCAGAGCCTGACGGCCCAGGGGTTCCGCTACCTCCAGGATATTGATTTCCGGATCCAGCTGAACCGCCAGCCCCTCAGCCAGCAATAGAGCCTTGCCCAGCAGAAAAAAAGGAGGCGGCATGCGAATCTGATGATTAACCGCAATTCCCACCATGCCCTGAATGATCTGGCCAAAAGAGATTTTCCCTCTCCCCATGCCCCTGGTTCGCTCCAGCAGGCAGGCCAGATCCTCGAATAACCGGTAAAAATCCACCCGGCCCCGGGGTTGACCCATCTTGAGGGTTAATTCCACTACCTCATCAGTCCGTTGCCGCCATAAAGCTACCATCAGCTGTGCTACCTGTTCCCGAAACTGTTGATCAAACCGGCCTACAGCCCCAAAATCCAGCAGAACTATTTTGCCCTCTCCATCCACCAGGATATTGCCGGGATGAGGATCGGCATGAAAAACCCCGACATTAAAAAGGGGATAAAGAAAAACCCCCAGCCAGTGCCGTGCCAGCTGCCGTCTTTGTTCCCATTCCTCCCGCTCAGCCAGGACAGATAGTTTTTCTCCCGCGATATATTCCATAGTCAGTACATCCTTACTGCTATATTCCCAGAAAACCCGGGGCAAGCGCACAGGCCAGGGACATTCCCGATAGAGAAAGGCAAAATGTTCTACCGCCAGTCCTTCTGCCGAGAAATCCAGTTCCCGTCGGATAATGCGCCGGAATTGCTGATAAAGCTGCTCACTATCCAGCGTCTCCTGGATTACTCTCACTTTTTGCAGATAAGGCAGCAGCCGCTCCAGGGCAACCAGGTCCCCGTTGATCTGTCGTTCAATCCCGGCCCGCTTGATTTTAACAGCTACCTTTTCCCCGCTGGGCAAAATAGCTAAATGCACCTGGGCGATGGAAGCAGAGGCCAGAGGTTGCCAGTCAAAATAAGCAAAAAGCTCTTCTACCGAGCGGCCTAAGCCGCGCTGGACCTGAACCTTTACTTCTTCAGGGCTCATCAAGCCGGCCTGATCCTGTAACTCCCGCAACTGCTGACACAATTCTTCCGGCAGAAGATCCGGCCGGGTACTGGCTACCTGTCCCAGTTTGATAAAAGTCGGACCCAGTTCCTGCAGCAAAGCCCTGACCACCTCGCCAATGGCCTTCAATTCCCGCAAATGCCGGTAACGCCAGAGGTAATTGGCTATTTTCCAGGCTATTTCCCCGGTACGATCCACTCTGCTGTACAAACCTTACCACCTCAGGTTATATTCTGCCAAAAAAGTAAAAGGGCAATACCCGTATTCAGGTATTGCCCTTTTACTTACTTGACTACATCATAGCCGGCCTCTTCAATGGCAGCATGCAAAGCAGCTAAACCAGTTTGATTTTCATCATAGGTAACTGTCACTTGTTTGGCTGCCAGATCCACTACAGCCTCAGTGACCCCACCAACCTGCTTCAGCGCCTTTTCCACTGCCATTTTACAATGGCCGCAGCTCATGCCCTCGACATTGATGACTACCTGGGCCATTTAGCTCACCTCCTTCAACCAGGGCAGTAAAGATTTCTACAATTCGGGGATCAAACTGTTTCCCGCTCTGTTCCCTGATTTCCAACAGAGCCTGTTCCGGACCTTTGGCTTCCCGGAACACCCGGGTACTGGTCATGGCATCCCAGGCATCCACCACCGCCAGGATCCGGGCCTCCAGAGGTATATTATCTCCCGCCAATCCGTCAGGATATCCGGAACCATCATAGCGTTCATGGTGATGGCGGATAATCAGGGCTACTTCTGCCAGAACCGGTATGGTCTTGACCACTGCCCCACCGGCAACAGCGTGTTGTTTTAACTGTTCCCATTCTGCTTCTGTTAAATCGCCTTCTTTGCACAAAATCTCCTTGGTTACTTCCATTTTACCAATATCATGGAAATAGGCTGCCAGTTGTAACAGATTAAGGCGTTCTGCCGTCAGACCCATTCGTTCTCCTACTTTACAGGCCAGCATCATCACCCGTTCGCTGTGCCCGAAAGTATAGCGGTCCCGGGCATTGATGACTGTAATCATAGTCTTTAGCCGTTCCAGCTTGTTTTTCTCTTCCGCCGGCAGAGACTCCAGCAGAGCATCCATAAAGGTCAGGTGGTAAGCCACCCGGTTACGGCCATTGTACTTGGCCCGGTACAGAGCTTCATCTGCCCGTTTGACCAGGTCTTCCAGGGTTTTGGCATGAACGGGATACTGGGCAATCCCGATGGAACAGGTTATCCGTCCACTGGGTTGCTGGAGCCGGCCTTCAAACCTGGAATCAGCCACTTTCTGGCGTATGCGTTCCGCAATGTCCAGAGCCTGTTCCAGGGAAGTCTCCCGCAGGATAATGGCAAATTCCTCACCCCCGTAACGGGCGACAATATCATCAGGTCGCACATTCTCCACCAGAATACGGGCAAATTCCTTTAACAGACGGTCCCCGGCCGGATGGCCAAAGGTATCATTGTACTGCTTGAAAAAGTCGACATCCAGCATCAACAAGGAAAGAGGCTTTTTATATAACTGCGCAGCCGCAATCTCTGATTGCAGTAGTTCATAAAATTGCTTCTGGTTATATAAACCAGTTAAACGGTCGGTAATTGCTCTGGTTTGCATTTCCTCAAAGAGCATGGCATTTTCCACCGATAACCCGATCTGGTGAGCCAGAGATGAAAGCAAACTGATCTCACTGGGGGTAAAAGTGTGTTTATGTTTGGTATAGACCTCAATGGTTCCCAGCAGCCCCCCCTTGCCCCTTAAAGGTACCACCAGCAGGGAAACGATCCCTTCAAAGCGTACCATCTGCACCCAGACAGTGCGTTCATCCCTGCGCAAATCATCGGTTGCAGATGGCAAATCGGTCAACATGACCCTGCCGCTATAACCTTCCCCTTTTTTCATCCTTACGGTTTTGACATATTCCCGGCTTAAGCCAATGGATGCTTTAATGCTCAGCTCATCAGCCTTTTCATCATACAGGAAAATAGCGGCATATTTGGCCCCGAATACTCTTTCTATCATTTCCAGGCCTCGTTGCAGGGTTTCGTCCAGATAGCGGGAAGCCACCAGCCCCTTGCTGGCTTCCTGCAAGTTCAGGAGGGAAACCGACAGGGTTTCAATAGCAGCCGCAATCTCCTCCAGCTCACTTCCTACTTTGGGCAGAGGAGAATGCAAATCAAATTTCAACCTCTGAATCCCTTCCTTGATTTTGTCTACATCTGTCAGCAGGGCCCGGGATAACCAGAAAACCCCCGCCAGGCCCATAACAAAGGTTAAAATAAAAACCAGTAAAATTTCGGTTTTCAGTTTATCGACCAGATTTTCAATGGGTTCAATAGTTCGCCAGACAAAGACATGACCAATTATCTGGTCATTACGGATCAGGGGACGCACAATCATCTGTACACCATTTTCAGTAAAAAGGTGTTCTTCCCAGATGTTTTTGTTTTCCAGCTGATGTACCCTGCGCAATAACTGGCGCAAAAACAGTTCTCCGCCCGGCGGTTCCTTTACCGCCACCAGCCAGTCCCGACCTTCCACATGGTAGGCTGCTCCCATCTCATCTGCGCTGCCTACCAGCTCAGCCGTGACCAGCCGTTGCAATTCCGCCTTGAGTTCCTGCCACTTGGTCCCTTCGGCAGCATTAATTACTCCCAGGCGGGCCATGATCATTTCAAAATCCCCTTCTATTTTTTTGTCCAAATGCAAGGATATCCGTTTAACCTGGTCCAGCATTTCGTCTTCAATCACTGATTTAGCCCGATAGACCGCCAGCCAGCCCGTCAGACCACAGGAAAAGAAGACAAGCACCGCTAGAATCAGCGTTAACCTGGTCCTCAGATTCAGTTTCATCTCCCCAAGCCCCTTTCTCCGCTATGAGCCCGAGTTATTCTGCCTGCTATCTAATAATTTATTTGTATTCTCCCTGCTGCAAAAAAATCCTCTTTTTACATAAAACATTACATTAATAGCCAGAATAATAAATGTAATTATCTTTTTCGACACGGGAGGGGAGATAATGAGCAATTGGACTGCACTGTTGATTCCGGTGGCAGCCGGGTCCCTGATGGCTGTACAAGGGGTACTTAACACCCTGCTCAACAAAAACCTCGGCCTCTGGCCTGCCACCCTGCTGGTACATTTGCTGGGACTGGCGGGAGTGGGGGCGGTGCTGATTTTTACCGGTACCGGTTTTCCAACCTGGGGGAAAATCAGTACAGTCCCCTGGTATGCCTATCTGGGGGGTTTTATCAATGTAGCCATTATTGCTACCGTCGTGCTGGGCATTAGCCGCCTGGGGGCCATTTCCGCCACTACAGCAATTATCGTCGGCCAGGTCAGCACCGCCGCCTTGCTGGATTATCTGGGCCTGGCTGGTCTTACGCCCAAACAGCCCCACTGGACCCACCTGGCCGGTCTCTTGCTCCTGGTTATCGGTGCCCGTCTATTACTGCAAAAATAAGTCCAGGCCTTAGGCCTGGGCTTTTTGCAGGGCCTGATCCAGGTCAGCGATCAGGTCATTGACATCTTCCAAACCAATGGAGAGACGGATCATTTCTTCCGTTACCCCGGTTGTCAATTGCTGTTCCGGAGTTAATTGCTGGTGGGTGGTAGAGGCCGGATGAATGACCAGGGATTTGGCATCCCCTACATTGGCCAGATGGGAGAATAATTCAAGGCTATCGATAAATTTCCGACCTGCCTCCAGACCGCCCTTAATGCCAAAGGTCAGGATAGCTCCCTGGCCCCGGGGCAGGTATTTTTGTGCCCTGGCGTATTCCGGGCTGCTTGCCAAACCAGGATAGTTAACCCATTCTACCAGGGGATGCTGTTCCAACCAGCGGGCTACTTGCAGGGCATTGCTGCTATGCCGCTCCATGCGCAGGGACAGGGTTTCCAGACCCTGCAGGAAAAGGAAGCTGTTGAAGGGACTCAAGCAGGAACCCAGATCCCGCAATAACTGCACTCTGGCCTTAACGATATAAGCCAGCGGTCCCAGGGCTTCATGGTATTTCATCCCATGGTAGCTGGGGTCGGGTTCAGTCAGACCGGGGAATTTACCACTGGCCGACCAGTCAAATTTGCCCCCGTCAATAATGACCCCGCCAATAGAAGTCCCATGGCCTCCGATAAACTTGGTGGCCGAATGGACCACTATATCCGCTCCATGTTCTATGGGCCGGCAGAGGTAAGGCGTCCCCAGGGTGTTGTCCACAATCAGGGGAATCCCGTTTTCATGGGCGATTTCCGCCACCCTTTCTATATCCAGCACATCCAGGCGCGGGTTCCCGATCAGTTCTCCATAAAGGGCTTTGGTCTTAGGGGTAATAGCCTGTCGGTAATTTTCCGGATCCCGGGAGTCGACGAAAATCACCTTGATCCCCAGTTTAGGGAGGGTGTGGGCAAACAGGTTATAGGTCCCGCCATAAAGGCTGCTGGAAGCTACGATTTCATCACCGGCCTGGGCCAGGTTAAGGATGGAGAAAGTGATAGCCGCCTGACCGGAGGAAACAGCCAGTGCCCCTACTCCTCCTTCCAGCTGGGCCATCCGCTGTTCAAACACATCAGTAGTGGGATTCATAATCCGGGTATAAATATTGCCCGCTTCCTTCAGGGCAAACAGGTCGGCCGCATGCTGGGAATCACGGAAGCAATAGGATGTAGTCTGATAAATGGGCACAGCCCTGGCTCCAGTAGCAGGATCAGGTTGTTGCCCGCCATGAAGTGCAATCGTATCAAAGCCTGGTTTTTTGTTCATTATCCTTTCCCCTTTCTTGAAAAAATTAAAAGCGCCCGAGAGGCGCCTGGCATAACCATGCTTCCCTCTCATCTCTCAGGCTTTTGCCTGCAGGATTTGGCACATTTCCGCCTTCAGGCGGCTGTTGCCGGGCTTCATCGGGCCAGTCCCTCCACCACTCGCGATAAGAGTCGCCTATTTATTTGTGTAGTATAACAATAGCATGTATATCTAAGTATGTCAATATAGTTAGTGGGGATTATATTTAAATTTCTTGCAATATCCGTTCCACTACCTGATCATTAATACGGATCTTCGCCTTTTTTTCCACCTCTGCCAACCTTTCCTGCAGTTTATCCTCCCCGCCCCAGTATTGCACCAGCTTCTGTCGTGTCAGCTGGAGCCGGTTATATTTGTGCATCGCCTCCACTGTCAGCCCCCGGGCCTGCATTGTAGCCTGGAAGGTGGCCTCATCGGGAAAATTGGCCCGGATTTCCTTGATAACCGCCTCTACTTCCGCATCAGTAGCTATCAGCTTTAGTCTGGTCGCCTCCTGCATTAATAAAGTTTCCCTGACCAGGTCAGCGATTACCTCTTCCCGGAGCATGGTCAGGGCATGCTCCCGGCTGGGCCCGTTAAAATCCGTGCCCTGAGCCGTGAGGACAAACTTTTTCTTCTCTACCCGGCGTTCAAAGTCAACGGTGCTGATCTTTTCGCCGTTCACTATGGCCGCCGTTTTATTATCCAGCTGCGGAGGAGAGGTAGTCTGTCTGGCACAGCCAGTAATGATGACCAGCAATACAATTACAAGCAACAATAGCTTGCGCATACAATCTAATCCTCCTTGCCAGAAAGGCCCCGGGCTTTCCCGGGGCCAAAAGCCTTACTCTTTTTCGAAATCTTCCTTGCCAGCGCCACACATGGGGCAAACCCAGTCTGCCGGCAGAGCTTCAAAAGGAGTGCCAGGAGCAATCCCATTATCCGTATCCCCAACTGCCGGGTCATAGACATAGCCGCAAATAACACAGACGTATTTTTCCATAAGAACATCTCCTTTCTTTTTATCCCTGTCCCAGATCCGCCAGAATCCGGGAAAAATCTGCTTCCGGATCCGTTTCCATGCCTTTTTCCACCGCCCGTTTTAACTGCCGGGCCAGGCCCTCATCTCCAATGACTATGGCACCAGTGAGCTGACGGCCCTGGAAACACAATTTGCAATAAAAACCCTCTTCGTCTGCCTTGACTTTCTGGCTACCACTCTCAGCCCAGTTGCCTATGGAGAAGACGGACGTGCCCATGACTTTAAGAATCGATGGCGGCGGCACCTCTACATATTTTTCCTCAGCGCCAGCAGCATTCATCCCGGCTACCCGCCCCTGAGCCTGAGCCACTGGCCACAGCCCCCAGACCTGGCCATTGTATTCCGCCACGTCCCCGCAAGCCCAGATTTGGTCCAGGGAAGTGCGAAGAAACCGGTCGACCACAATGCCCCGCTGGCAGGCAAGTCCGGCAGCCTGGGCTATTTCCAGATTGGGCCGTACTCCAGTGGAAAAGAGAATAAAATCCGCCAGCAGCTGTCGGCCATCAGCCAGTTGCAAAGCTTCTACTTTTTCCGTGCCGGTAATGGCCTGGGCCTGGGCAGCCAGCACCAATTCAATCCCCGCTCTCTGGGCAGCCCGGTGGAGGTAGGCTGAAGCTTTTTCATCCACCTGGCGAGGCAACAAACGCGGATTGTGTTCTAATACCGCCACCTGAATACCGCGCTGACTGAGAGTCCAGGCCGCTTCCAGCCCCAGCGGTCCCCCTCCGATGATGATCCCTTTTTGGCCTGGCCGGGCGAATTCATTGATTCGTTGGGCATCCTCAGCCGTGCGCAGGGTAAAAACTCCTGCCAGCTGATTGCCCGGTACCGGTGGCAAAAAGGCCCGGCTTCCGGTGGCTATAATCAGGGATGAATAGGAAAGGACACTTCCGTCTTCTAACCACACCTGACGGGAAGCGGGATCAATCCTTTCCGCCTTTATTCCCAGCCTTAGCTCCACCCCCATTTCCTGATACCAGGCCGGAGGTTTTAACAAAAACTTTTCTACCTCAAACTCCTGGCCCAGAAGAAAGGATAGGCGCAAACGGTAATATGGTAGGTACTTTTCTGCTGCAACCAGAACAACCGGTTGCTCTTTATCCTGCTGGCGAATGCCTTCTATGGCACTAACAGCAGCTACCCCGCCGCCCAAAATTACTATTGCCATCGGCCATACCCCTTTCCCATCTCCTCTAGCGACCGGTTTCATCTTTGCCCAGGCTTTGAGCAAAGGCCACCCCGAACTCAAAACAGTCCCTGAGTTCCTTCTCACTGGGTTTAAAGTTGACCCGCAATGCCGGTTGCACTACCTTGAGGCCCAGGGCACTCATCCGTTCCTCCAGCATTCTGGTTGCCTCCCCGCTCCAGCCATAGGAACCGAAAGCGGCAACAGGTTTGTTCTTATTCTTGATGGGACATACCACCGAGAGCATATCCCAGGCGGGTTTGACAGCATCCCTGTTAATGGTAGGGGAGCCGACCAGAAAAGCCCGGGCTCGTTCTATTTTTGTCTTCAACTCGCTCAGCGGTATTTCGGTAATATCCACCACTTCTACTTCACAGCTATTGACACTGGCAATCCCCCGGGCGATCTCTGCCGCCATCGCCTTGGTGTAGCCATAAGCTGAAATATAGGCGATCAACACCGGACCCTGGTGCTGCTCTGCCAGCAATTGTTTGCTCCACTGTTCATAGAGGTCAACAATTTCCCAGCCCTTGCTGCGCAAAACAGGACCATGTCCAGGACAGAATACATCTATGGGCAAATTGCGGATTTTATTGATGGCCTCCAGTACGTAGCTGACGAAAGGACTCATGATTACATCATAGTAATAACGCAGGTCAGAACTGAAATCCCCGACCAGGTCATCGAAAATCAGCGGGCTGCTGTAATGGCTGCCAAAACTATCACAGGTGATCAGCACTTTGTCCTCGGGAATGTAGGTATACATAGAATCCGGCCAGTGCAGGAAGGGGGCCATAATAAACTGCAGGGTTTTCCCTCCCAGGTCTATAGTCATGCCCTCTTTGGCCTCAATCGACGGAAATTCCCGGTTGGTAATGGCTTTCAGAAAGCGCAAAGCAGATTTGGACCCCACCACTTTGGCATTAGGAGCCAGGTCCAGCAGAGCAAAGACGCTGCCAGCATGATCCGGTTCAGTATGGTCAACGATAATATAATCAATATCAGCAGGGTTCACTACCTCTTTCAGCCGGGTCAGGTATTCGGAGAAAAAGCGCTCCTTGACAGTTTCAAATACCGCTATCTTTGCCCCTTTGACAACATAAGAGTTATATGTAGTGCCATGGGCTGTTTCCATCACAATATCAAATACCCTTAAATCCGGATTGAGGGCCCCTGCCCAGTAAATCCCTTCTTTTATTTTGATCGCTCCAACTCTATCCATTTAAAATACCCCCTTGCATTTGAGCTTATTAGGAATTATTATTAGTTATATCATATTACAAAAATCATAGATTGTCAAAAGTTTTTATGTTAAGATATTCTTCATCAGGCAGCAAATACCTGCAAAGGAGTGGCAAAAAAAAAAATGGATAGCTGGAAAGTATCTTTGTTCACTTTAATCAGTACCTTCTCCCTGGCCCTGGACCTGGCGGAAAACAAAAAACTGGAGCACGCCCAGCGGGTAGCATATCTGGCCTTACGCACCGGCGAAAAACTGGGACTTGCTCCTG
Source organism: Carboxydocella sp. ULO1 (assembly GCF_002049255.1). Classification (NCBI taxonomy): domain Bacteria; kingdom Bacillati; phylum Bacillota; class Clostridia; order Eubacteriales; family Clostridiales Family XVI. Incertae Sedis; genus Carboxydocella; species Carboxydocella sp. ULO1. The sequence continues at coordinate 26,633 of NZ_BDLQ01000058.1, forward strand.
ACCGCCTGCTCCTGGTTTTTTATGGCGGTCTGCTCCATGATATCGGCAAAATCAATGCTCAGCTCCCGGTAGAATCTCACCCTCTGGCCGGGGCCCGCTGGTCCGCCCAGCTTCCTTTGTTAACTGAAATCGCTCCTATTATTGCTGCTCATCACGAAGCCTGGGATGGCAGCGGTTTCCCACTGGGCTTGAGCGGTGAGGAGATTCCCATAGAAGCCCAGCTCCTTTTCCTGGCCGATCAGATTGAAAACCAGTTTGGCCAGGACTATGACCTGCTACCGGTGCAGGAACGGATTGTCGCCTTTGTGGAAAAGGAAAAAGGCAAACGCCTGGCTCCTGTAGTAGCCGATGCCTGTCTGGAACTTTTGCAGGAACCTCGTGTTTATTATGACCTGGCCCATCGCAATTTAGCCCAGGCCATCCGCCGCCGCAGCCAGGTTTTTGAACAGGATATCCAGCTAGCATCCCTGGAACATTTAGCCCTCCTTTTCGCTGACCTGGTGGATGCCAAAAGCCCCTATACCGCCACCCACAGCCGCCGGGTTGCCAATACCGCCTTCTACCTGGGCCAGGCCCTGGGCCTGCCAACCGCTCAGTGCCGTCAGCTCTATCTGGCTGGTCTCTTACATGACCTGGGCAAGCTGGCTGTCCCCTCGGCTATCCTGGATAAGCCAGACCAGCTCACCCCCCAGGAATACAGCCGCATCATCGCCCACGCCTATTATACCGAACGGCTGTTGATGGAAATCCCCGGTCTGGAGGAGCTGGCCTTCTGGGCCGCCGCTCATCACGAAAAACTGGATGGCAGTGGCTATCCTTCCCGTCTGCGGGCAGACCAACTGCCCTTGCCCGCTCGTATCCTGGCAGTAGCTGATTATTATCAGGCCCTGGCTGATGACCGTCCCTATCGGGCTGCCCTGCCCAGGGAAAAAATTTACCACCTCTTGCGCCAGGAAGCGGTTGCCGGCCGCTTTGACGCCAGGGTGGTAGAGGCTTTGCTCAATCTCTTTTAATCCAGCCGTTTACGGAAGCGCAAAACGGAAAGAGTACAGATGATTGCCGTCAGCACAGCCAGCCAGAATGATACCTGCCAGAGATGGGAAAAATCCGCTCCCCGCAGCACGATGCCGCGGACAATCTGCAAAAAGTAGGTTAATGGTAGAACCTGCCCAATCCAATAGATGATTTTAGGCATGGATTCCCGGGGAAACAAAAACCCGGACAAAAGAATACTGGGCAACAGAATCAAAAAGGCCATCTGCATAGCCTGCAGCTGGTTTCGGGCAACGGTAGAAACAAACATACCCATCCCCAGCGCACAGGCCAGAAAGATAGTAGCTAACGCCAGCAGCAACGCCACGCTGCCAGAAATTTTCACCCCGAACCAGAAAACCGCCACCGCCAGTACCAGCAAGAGATCAAAAAAGCCGATAAATACATAAGGAACCAGTTTGCCGATAATCAGTTCCACCGGCTTGATGGGAGTAATAATGATTTGCTCCAGAGTCCCCCGTTCCCGCTCCCGCACCAGGGCAAAAGCGGTGAGAATCACTGTTATGTTCTGCAAAACCAGACCCATTAGCCCCGGGATATTAAACCGCAGACTTTCCAGATTAGGGTTATACCAAACTCTCGTCCTCATATCCAGAGCCAAATTCAACCCCGGCCCGGCTCCCTGCCGTTCCAGACGCTGGGTAACCAGATTGAGATTTAGAGACTGGGCCAGCATCTGGGCTGCCGAAAGGGCAGTGCGGGCCACCAGCGGATCAGATCCATCCAGCAAAACCTGAACCTGGGCCATTTCTCCCCGGGCTAAACGCTTACTGTAATCTGGAGGAATAATCAGAGCCACCCTGGCTATCCCGCCATCCAGATAACGGCGGACTTCCCCGGGATTTTCGGTCCAGTAGCGTAAATCAAAGGTACCGGTATTGGCCATGGCACTCACCAGCTCCCGGCTGGCTCTGGTTTTACTTTGATCACAGACCAGGGTCGCGATGTTTTCCACATCAGTACTGATGGCATAACCAAAAAGCAGCATCATCATAACCGGTACCCCAAAAATCATGGCCAAACTGGGTCGGTCCCGGCTGATTTGAATAAATTCTTTCCATATTATCGCTTTCAGTCGCACCCAGCTCATCGGCTTTCACCCGCCTTAGCCTCTTGCCCAGCCACAAAATTGATGAATATATCCTCCACTGATTGTCCTCCGTGCCGGGCCTTGATTTCCGCCGGGGCACCGAAATCCAGCAAACGCCCTTGAAAGATAAAGCCCAGTACATCACATTGTTCTGCCTCATCCATATAGTGGGTAGTGACCAGGATTGTTACTCCCTCTTCTGCCAGGCGGTGAATCAACTGCCAGAAAATGCGTCGGGACAAGGGGTCAACCCCGGCAGTAGGTTCATCTAAAAACAGCAGCTGGGGCTCATGTAAAAGGGCACAGGCCAGGGCCAGTCGTTGTTTCCAGCCCCCTGATAGTGTACCCGCCAGCTGTTCCTCCCGGTCCCCCAAACCGGTCAAGTCCAGGAGATAACGGTAACGCTCCTCCAGTTTCTTGCCCTTTAACCCATATACCCCGCCATAAAAGCGCATGTTTTCCCTGACAGTTAAATCCTCATAAAGGCTAAACTTCTGCGACATATAGCCTATATGCTGTTTAATCTTTTCCCCATCCTTCAGGTCTATGCCCAGCACTGTCCCCTTGCCTGAGGTCGGAGTGAGAATTCCGCACAACATGCGGATGGTGGTGGATTTGCCGGAACCATTGGGGCCAAGAAAGCCAAAAATTTGTCCCGGCTTGATGGCAAAGGAAAGGTTATCTACTGCCTTGCGGTCACCAAAAATCTTGGTCAGGTTTTCTACCTTGATGGCATATTCCACTGGCCACTCCCCCTATTTCAGCCTGACTTCCACCGCCTGGCCCGGTTTAAAGCCACTGGACCCGCCGGAAGTGATTTCAACTTTTACTTTGAAGACTTGAGTGGCTCTTTCTTCCCTGGTTTGAATATTTTTAGGTGTAAATTCCCCCTGGGGAGAAATATAGACGATTTTGCCTTCCCCTTTGAGCTTGCCATTTTCCGCCTCCACTATCGCCTTCCTTCCCAGTTGCACCCGGTCCAGCTGGCTCTGGGGTACAAAGATATTTACATAAAGGCGGTCCTGATCTACCAGATTTAACAGGGTAGAACCGGGATTGGCCAGCTCCCCCACCTTGAGAAGGATATTCTGAACCACTCCCCTTACCGGAGCTACTACCCGGGCCTTATTCACCTGCAATTGGGCCAGGGCCTCCTGCTGACGAGCTGCCTCCACCTGGGCGTCCTGGGCAGAGAGGGAATAGGAGGTAGCTCCCGCCTGGAGTAAGCGGACTTGCTCCCTGGCAGCATCAATCTGAGCCTTGAGGCTATTTACAGCGGCCTGGGCACTGGCTTCTGCCGCTTTTGCGGCTTCCAGCTGGTCAGCGGTAGCTCCCCCGGTTTGGACCAGCTCCTCTACATCCTGGCGCTGACTTTGCAAACGCTTCAAATTCTCCAGAGCTCCCTGCAAAGAAGCCTGCAGAGCCCGTACCTGGGCCTGGGCCTGGGCGATTTGTTGCGGACGGCTACCTGCTTTCACATCACCAGCCCTGGCTTCGGCCGCTGCCCGGTTAGCCTGCGCCAGCGCCAGCTGCAGGCGGGCCGCTTCATCATCCAGTTTAGCCACTACCTGGCCAGCCTTGACCAGCTCCCCTTCCTTTACCAGTATCTCCTTGACCTTGCCGGCCGTTTCCGCCACTACCCGGTATTCCTCGCCTTCAACCCAGCCGTTATAAACATCTTCTGCTGGTTTTCCCTGCTGTTTCAGCCAGCCATACCAGCCCAGTCCTGCCAGCACCAGCAGGACCACCACAATTCTAACTCCCTTCATCATTAGTCACCCCTTCCATGATAATTTTTATCATTTCAGCTATCATCTTATCCATCTCCGGTTCTTCAGGCAAAGCAGGCTTGAGCAAGCCCTTATACATTAAAGACGAAACCATCGCCCCCAGTAATATTTGAACCAGGGCCGTTCGATTTACAGGCCTCAGCTTTTCTCTGTCCAATTTCTTCTCCAGAAATTCCAGTACTGCTGCCCGTAGAGGCAAGATTATTTCCTTGAGCAAATACTCCCTCAATTCTGGCTGCAGAGCTGCTTCCAGCAAAATCAGCTTGAACAGCTCCTGATTCTGCTCGATGATAGTCAGCCGCTGCCGCAGAATCTTCTCCAGCGCCTGGGCCAGGGGCAATTGTTCGGTCTCCGCCCAGGTTCGCATCAGACTGCTGATCATAATCGGTTCCAGTACACCCTGCAGGAGAGCTTTTTTGGTAGGAAAATAATGAAAAATAGTACCCTCTGCCACCCCTGCCTCCCGGGCAATCTCTCTTGTAGAAGTACCGGCATAACCTCTGGCACTGAATAGCTTCAGGGCTGCTGCCAGGATCCGCTGCCTGGTTTCTTCTCCTTTACGGGTTCTGGCCACTTCCCCTCCCTCCCTCCTTTTCGAGTAAGTACTCAATTTATTATATTCGATAGTATTGTTTCTTTTCCTGCCTGGAGGTAAAGAATATAAAAAAAACTCCGGGAATTTTCCCGGACAAACTAACTCTGAAGTCGCCAGCCTTTAGGATAATAATTTTTTAAATAGCCATCTACTGCCAGGGCCCAGCCCAGTGGCCACCGGTCCAGACAGAGCAAATGCCAGCCTTTTGCCGCTCCAGCCGGCAAGGTCTCGCCTTTCAGGTATTTCCTCAGCTCCGGAGCATCCAGGGTGAAATAGACCGGCTGGGCAAACTGTTCCGGTTTTAAAGCCATCGCCAGGGCATAATCAGGATAAAATTTGCCTTTATAGAGATTACCCAGGGTCAATCCGGGACGAATCAGTTTTAATCCCTGCAATACCGGCAATTCCGGGGGTACAAGATAGAGGGTCCCGCCATTCAACCAGTAACGCCCATTCAATTCTGTTTTTAAATAGTTCTGGCGGAAGCGGTGCCAGGAGGCCAGTTCCCTGGCTCCTTCGGCCAGGTAGGGATCAGTACCACCGGGTCTGCCTGCTCCAGCCAATCTGCTTCCATTGTTATTTTTGCGCAATCTGGCCAGAAAATGTCCTTCTCCTCTGTTTTTATGCGGCCAGATCCGGCAAGCCAGGGCCAGTTCCGGCCTGCCCCCTACCACCCAGTCGGGGCGGCCCGGGCTATAGAGATGGGCCTGAGGCACCGGCTCCAGCTGAAATTCGGAATGTTCCTGCAAAAACTCCTGGATTGTCCCTTCGTTTTCATATGGATTAAAGGTACAGGTAGAATAAACCATTACTCCCCCGGGTTTCAGCATCCGGGCAGCTGCCCGCAAGATCTCCCTCTGCATCTGCCGGCAGCGTTCCGGACCAAACTTCTGATATGCCCCCATGCTCTCCGGCTCCCGCCGGAACATCCCTTCTCCTGAACAGGGTGCATCCACCAGAATTTTATCAAAATAGCCGGGAAAATGGCGGGCCAGCCGCTCTGGTCGTTCGTTGAAAATCAGGCAATTGGTTAAACCAAAAGTCTCAACATATTTAACCATGGGCCGGATGCGCTGGGGATTATTATCATTGGCTACCAGAATCCCTTTTCCTTGCAATTTGGCTCCAATCTGGGTGGTTTTGCCCCCCGGAGCTGCACAGAGATCCAGTACCTTCTCCCCTGGCTGAACCTCCAGAGCTTCCACTGGCGCCATGGCACTGGGTTCCTGGATATAATAAAGTCCGGCATGGTAGTAAGGGTGTTTCCCCGGTCGCTCTTCTTCCTGTAAATAATAACCTTCCCGACACCAGGGCACCCTCTCCAGAGGAAAAGGAGCGATTTTTTCCCACTCAGCCTGCTGAATTTTCAAGGGATTTTGGCGCAGGCCGTGCTGACTCTCTCCCGCCAGGGCGGCCAGGAACTCCGGCCATTCCTCTCCCAGCAAGGGTTCAAGCCTCTGTACAAACTCCCGGGGTAGTCGTTCTGCTGTGATTGCCAAGCCGCTTACCTCCTCAGACAGGATTTTTAGCATCGATGTGGAATTAAGTCCTTTGAGGTGATAATATGGAATATCGTCAACTTTCCGGAACAGATATCGTTGTCTCCCGCCTGGGCTTAGGCGGCATTCCCCTGCAAAAGGCAGAACCTGAACAGGTAGCCAATCTTGTGGCTGCCGCCGCTGACTACGGCATAAACTTTATCGATACCGCCCGTGGTTATGGTGCCAGTGAAACCTTGCTGGGCCAGGCCCTGAAAGGCTATCGTTCCCGTTTTCTGCTGGCCAGCAAGTCCATGGCCCGGGAGCGGGAAACCATGCTGAAAGATATTGAAACCAGTTTGCGCCTATTACAAACCGACTATCTTGACTTCTACCAGTTACACAATCTCAGAACTCCTGCGGACTGGCAACGGGTCACCGCCCCCGGCGGAGCCCTGGAAGCCCTGTTTCTGGCCAGAGAGCGGGGCTGGGTCCGCTGGGTTGGAGTAACTTCTCATTCAGCGGAAATCATGGCCCAGGCCATCAAGTCCAGCCTTTTCGCCAGCATGATGTTCCCCTACAATGTGGTAGAACAACAAAACCGGGGCCTCTTTCAATCAGCCCGGGAGCATGGCCTTCTCACTCTGGCCATGAAGCCCCTGGCTGGCGGTTTTATCCCTGCGGCAGATCAGGCTTTGCGCTGGTTAGCCGCCGATCCAGCTGTCGATTGCCTGCTGGTGGGAATGGCTTCTGCTGCAGAAGTCACTGCTAATGTCCAGGCTCTGGCCCAGGGTGCTCTTGGTATTGAAGAAGAAGAGAAACTTCTGACCTGGGCCCAGGCAGCTGGCCAGGAGTTCTGCCGCCGCTGCGGCTATTGCCTGCCCTGCCCCCAGCAAATCGATATCCCCATGGTTTTTCTACTGGAAGGCTATTATGACCGTTATGATCTCAAGGAATGGGCCCAGGAGCGCTATGCCGCCCTCCCCGTTCCAGCCAGCCAGTGTCAGGCCTGTGGCCAGTGTCAGGAGAAATGCCCCTATCAGTTGCCCATCCCGGCCAAACTGGCCCGGGCGGCAGGTAAACTGGCTAGCTCCTGAGCCAGTTGCTCCGCTACCTTCCGGTTACCTTCTGCCATGAGGTGAATCTCATCAGTAAACCACTTACTCTCTATCAGCTGGCTGTAGTCCAGGGAACGGCAGTTGTGCCGCCGGGCTGCAGCCAGTATTTGCTGCTTTTCCTTTTCCCAGCGCTGTACATCAATTTTATACTTTTGTTTCAATAACTCCATATTGGCAGGAGTAGCATAAACCAGGGCCGGTCGACCTGCGTTTTCCCATTCCCGCAACAATTCCAGGTAAAGCCGCCACTCCAGATTGGCAGTGGTTAAATTCAGGGATGCCAGTTGCCCTCCGGCCCCTTTTAACAAAACCTCCTTTTTTTCCTGCCAGGGTCTTCCCTGTCCTGCCTGCTGTTGCTGTTTCTGCTGCCACTGCTGAGGCGCCTGGCTGCGTTCGGCTGTACCCTGAACCAGATCAGATAAATGCAAAAAGTCCCGCGCTACCACCTGGCGATAGCGATAAAAACTCCAAACCGCCGCTACTTTCTCCCCCAGTTGCTCTTCCCTGCTGGTCTCAGCTACTTTTATGCCCAGGTTACGAGCTGCCTCAGCATTGCCGGGCAGGCGTAGTACGTCCTGAAAGCGCACTCCCCCTTTTTCGGCAAACCAGCCCCGGCTGATATTATACACCAGAATATCCACCGGCATTTTTTTCAGCTGACGTACCAGAAAATAGGCTTCTGCCGGTTTCAAACCCTTTATACCCAGGTTAATTACAGTTATCTTTTGACCGGGAAACTTCTCCCGCAGGGAGCGGGCCAAATAAGCCGGAATAGTACGGTCAGCAGGTGTACTGGAACCATACATTTCCGAATCCCCCAGACAGACTACCACCAGTCCGGGAGCGCGTGGTAACCGGTCCAGCACTACCCGGATTGAACCCAGATCAGGATTATTCACCCGCCAGTCCTGTTTTTCCAGGAGCCGCCAGTCCAGATAGCGGTTCAGGCCCCAGTCCACCAGGAAGAGGCCAATTATAATCAATATCAGTACTTTGCCATTGAAAGGCAAAATTTTGTTCATACCTCTTTCTCCTTAAAATTGATTATAGATAAACTGGGTTTGTCCAAGAGTAGAGCCCAGTACAGCCAGTAAGATCAAACCAAGCCAGAAAATAGCCGCTATTAGCTCCCGCCAGCTCAGCATCAGCCACCGCCTCCCATAATCTGCAGAACCCGAAGGGCCTGTTGCAGGTTTGTAGTAAAAGGTATCCAGGCCAGTACAACAAAATTATATGTAATGAATATGGCCAAACTGCGATACCAGTACTGGTCAGGCCAGCTCTCGGGTAAACGGGGCAGAAGATAGCGGCGATAAAGCCGCCAGAGAATGAGCGCCCCAGCATGGAGCATCCCCCAGAAAATAAAGTTCCAGCCCGCTCCATGCCAGAGACCGGTTACAAACATGACCACCAGGGTATTGAATAAAATCCGGCGGAAAGCCACCCGGCTTCCCCCCAGGGGGATAAAAAGATTGTCCCGGAACCAGCGGGTCAAAGACATATGCCAGTGTTTCCAGAACAGAGATATATTCCCTCGCAAATAAGGCCAGTCGAAGTTTTCCTGGATTCTCAGACCAAAGAGACGGCTGCTGCCCACAGCTATATCAGTATAGCCGGAAAAATCCACATAGAGTTGCCAGGCATAGGCGTGAGCTGCCAGCCAGTAGGCTCCTGCAGACAGTCCGGGCTTGCTCAAGCCACTGGCCAGTGGAGCCAGCGCCGCTGCCACCAGCAATTTCTTGAACAACCCCAGCAAAATGCGTTCCAGCCCCTCCCAGAGGTAATTCCACTGCCAGCGCTGTTTTTCTCCCAATTGGCGAGAAAAATCCTGCCAGCGTTCAATAGGCCCGGAAGTAAGAATGGGCCAGAAAAAGGAATAGCCCAGGAAGGTTATTAACTCTCTTTGCTCAACCTTGCCCCAGTAGCTATCGATTACATAATGCAGCCAGCGAAAGGTGACAAAAGATATCCCCACCGGAACCGCCACCTTTTCCCAGTGCCAGCGGCCCGGCTGTCCCAGGGCCTGTAAAGCCTGATTGAGTATTTGTAAAAGAAAAGCAAAATACTTGGTATAAAGCAAATAAAAACTCACCACTATTATAGCCAGTGCCAGCAGCCAGGCTCGCCTCTGGCCCCACCGACTCAGAATTTCTCCCAGCAGAAAAGTTAGCATGGCCAATCCCAGCATTAATAAGCCCTGCCCAGGATACCAGTATAGCAGGAGTGCGATATTGCTCAGAGCCAACCATAAGCTGCGGCTGCTGCTTCCCGGCAAGAGCCAGAAAACTCCCACCATGACCAGCAAAATCAACCCACTGGTCCAGGATAATAAAACCATGGCTGTCCATCCATTCCCTTCTGTTTTAGATATTGCTATTTGGACATAAGCTAATTGTAGCATATTTCCCTTTCTGATAACAGTAACCGGTTAGGCTGACCGATGAAAAAGACCTACCATCCAACCTATATATTTTACCATTTACCATGACTTAATTGCATTTAGGGGGAGAGAAGTTGTATTTGCCTGAAAATAGAATTATTTTTAAATTGAATGAATATTCATTCTGCCAGGCCGGAGGGAGATGCTATGTATCACCAAACTACTATTGGGCTGTTTCACCAACAACTGCCCAAATATATCAATAAACCCCTGTTTCTAACCAAAAAAGAGGGCAAATATCAGCCTGTAACCTGGAAAGAGGCTGCCGAAGAAGTCCAGCTCTTTACCCTGGGTCTTCTGGCCCTGGAAACCAATCCCGGAGACCGGATAGGTCTGATGATGACAACCCAGTATTTCTGGCCCCTCTGGGATCTGGCCATTATCGCTGCTCGTGCCATCAATGTTCCCATCTATCCTACAAATAAAGGCCCTCAGGTTGCTCATATTATCAATGATAGTGGCAGCAAAATCCTGATTGTTGGCTCCTCAGAACTAGCAGAAGAAGTAATAAATCATCAGCAGCTGATGCCAGATTTAAAACATTTGATTCTGCCTGACCCCATCCCCACTTCTTTGAAAGAAAAAGCAGAAAACATAAAACTGTGGTCTTTTGCCGATTTGCGTCAGCTGGGCAAGGAACTCTGGCAACAACAACCCGGTCTTTATGATCGAACCTGGCCCCAGGTAAAACCCACTGATATCTGTTCCATCATTTATACATCCGGCACTACTGGTAACCCCAAAGGAGTTATCCTGACCCATATCAATTTTCTCAGCAATGCCTGGGGCTGTTACCAGGTTGTCCCCAGCCCGGATACCCATGTCAGCCTTTCCTTCCTGCCATTAAGTCATGTGCTGGAAAGAACCCTGGGCTGGTACTACATGCTTTATGCCGGGGTAACCATCGCCTATGCCGAAAGCATCAATGACGTCCCCAAAAACCTGGAAGAAGTTCGTCCTCATCTCATGTGCAGTGTACCCCGCCTTTATGAAAAAATCCATCACCGCATTATGGAAAACGTCGCCACTTCTTCCTTCCTGAAAAAACGCATTTTCCACTGGGCAATTAAAGCAGGAAAAAAACGCGCTAACCTGCTGGCTGCCAAACAACCTGTTCCCCTGTGGCTACGCTGGCAGGACACTCTGGCTGACCGTCTGGTTTTTCGTAAAATCAGGGAACGCTTTGGCGGCCGTCTGGATTTCTGCGTCTCCGGTGGCGCTCCCCTGGGCCGAGGTCTGGCTGAATTCTTTTATGCTGTAGGCATCAGGGTCATTGAAGGCTATGGTCTGACCGAAACTGCCCCGGTTCTAACCTGTAACCGCCGGGAAAACTATCGGTTTGGTTCAGTTGGCCTGGCCATTCCGGAAGTGCAATTAAAAATTGCCCCTGATGGCGAAATTCTGGCCAAAGGCCCCAATCTCACACTGGGCTATTATAACAATCCGGAAGCTACTGCCGAATTATTTACTGAAGATGGCTGGTTAAAAACAGGAGATATCGGCATCATTGATAATGACGGCTTTCTTTTCATCACCGACCGTAAAAAGGATTTAATCATCACTGCCGGAGGCAAAAATGTAGCCCCCCAGCCCATTGAACAACTCCTTACAGCTGACCGTTTTATCGCCCAGGCCGTTGTTTATGGAGATAAACAGCCTTTTATGACTGCAATGATTGTTCCTGATTTTACCGACCTGGAACACTATGCGCGCGAGAAAGGGGTGAATTTCACTACCCGCCAGGAATTGATTACCTTGCCCAAAATCCAGAAACTTCTGGCCAAGCGGGTAGCCAAAGCCCTCAAGCATCTCCCCAGGTATGAACAGGTTAAACGCATTACCATCCGCGCCCAGGAATTTACTATGGATGCCGGAGAAGTCACTCCCACTCTGAAAATCCGACGCAGGATCATATACAAGAAATATGAACAGGATTTCCTGGCCATGTATCAGGACCAGGGCCCCTATGTGGAAGTCATCTACAAACATGATGAAGAGGAAGATATTCCAATTAGCCCCGGTACTCCTCTCTCCCGGTAAGATAAAAAGGCACTTTGCTCTCCCGCAAAGTGCCTTTTATCCTTATTTGGTTTCCAGCCATTCAACCTGGCCACTGCCCAGATGATATTTGGCTCCCACGATTTTCAGCTTACCCTGTTCTACCAGTTCCTTAATGATAGGGCTTTTTTCCAGTTCGACCATGGAAGCTTCCACATTCAGTTCCGTAGACTTTTCTACCAGCTGATCGCCGGCCAGACCGGTAGCCTTCGCTTTTTCCACCGAAGGCTTGATTTTTTCTATAATTGAGCCGATGCTGCCCGGTACTTCTCCGCCCTTAACCGCAGCGGTAACGGCACCGCATTTTTCATGACCCATGACGACAATCAGGGGAGTACCCAGGTGTTCAGCCGCATATTCAACACTGCCAGTAGCCACCGGATCAATCACATTTCCGGCTACCCGTATAACAAATAAATCCCCTAAAGCCTGATCGAAGATGATTTCCGGCGGTACCCTGGAATCAGAACAGCTGACAATGATGGCAAAAGGATGCTGGCCATTCTTTTTCAGCTCTTCCCGCCGTTCATCCCCCAGATTGTCGGGCAAAACCTTTTCGCCGGCAAAGCGGGCATTTCCATCTTTCAGCAGATTCAATGCTTCATCCGGATTTTTGATGATTTCCGGTCGCTGATAGACCTGAACCGCCGGTGCGCTGGCAGCCTTTTCACCGCTATTTTCGCCGGTCTTCTGGGCTTCACTGCCACAGCCAGCCAGAGTAAAACTCCCCAGCAATAAGGCCCCAGCCAGCACTCCCCCCAACACTTTCTTTCTCTCTACCATTTTGACACCTCCAGTAATTGTTTGTAATTTTTCGCTCAAATTATATTCGCTGCTTTTTCTTTTTTTCCTGCTAAATCCCTGAATTTTTTGTGAAAAGTAGCACAGTCCACAGAAAACAAAAAGGGGCGATAAGGCCCCTCTTTATGGCAAATTGGTGTTTCCCATCAAGAAGCGGTCACACTCCCGGGCCGCTCCCCGGCCTTCGCGAATGGCCCAGACCACCAAACTCTGGCCCCGGCGCATGTCACCAGCTACAAATACCTTCGGTATATTGGTACGGAATTTGCCAAATTCCGCTTTCACATTACCGAATTGGTCCAGTTCAACTCCCAGCTGATCCAGGAGCTGTCTTTCCGGTCCCACAAAACCCATGGCCAGCAGCACCAGCTGCGCGGGCCAGACTTTTTCCGTACCGGGAATTTCCTGTGGTACCAGGCGGTCCTGTGGCCCTTTCACCCATTCCACCTGGACTGTATGCACTTCCTTGACCCGCCCCTGTTCATCACCAACAAACCGTTTGGTCATCACACAATATTGACGGGGATCTGCACCATAAAGGGCGGCAGCTTCCTCCTGGCCATAATCCACCTTCAATACCCGGGGAAACTGCGGCCAGGGATTGTCTGCCGCTCTCGTTTTCGGTGGCTGGGGCATGATCTCCAGCTGTACCACGCTACGGCAACCGTGCCTGATGGCAGTAGCAACACAGTCAGTACCGGTGTCACCGCCCCCGATCACCACTACATCCTTGCCCGCGGCGGAAATATAGTTACCATCTTCCAGATTGGAGTCCAGCAGACTCTTGGTATTGGCCTTGAGAAACTCCATGGCGAAATGGATACCTTGCAGGTTACGGCCTTCTACCGGCAGATCCCGGGGCTTAGTTGAACCTCCGCAAAGGATAACAGCATCAAATTCTCCCAGCAAGCGGCCTACGGGAAAGTCCTTACCCACTTCGGTATTGGTGACGAATGTAATGCCTTCTGCTGTCAGAATATCGATGCGGCGCTGGACAATCTTCTTATCCAGCTTCATATTGGGGATGCCATACATCAACAGCCCCCCCACCCGGTCAGCCCGCTCAAATACAGTAACCCAGTGGCCTGCTTTATTGAGCTGAGCTGCAGCTGCCAAACCCGAGGGACCTGACCCTACCACCGCTATTTTTTTGCCAGTGCGGATGGCCGGAGGCCGGGGCACAACCCAGCCTTCTTCATAAGCCCGGTCGATTATAGCACATTCGTTATTCTTGATAGTTACCGGCTGACCGTGCAAACCGCAAGTACAAGCCCCTTCACAGGGAGCAGGACAGACCCGGCCTGTAAATTCGGGGAAGTTATTGGTCTTGTGCAACCGTTCCAGTGCCTCCCGCCACAGACCCCGGTAAATGAGGTCATTCCACTCAGGGATCAAATTGTTGAGGGGACAGCCGGAAACAGCTCCATTGATGATCACTCCGGTGTGGCAGTAGGGGGTGCCGCACTCCATGCAGCGGGCCCCCTGGATCTTCAGTTGTTCTTCCTCAAATTGGTAGTGAAATTCATTCCAGTCCTTGATTCTTTCCAATGGCTCCCGGTCACCCGGCAGTTGCCGCTGGTATTCCATAAAACCGGTCGGTTTACCCATAGCCGTACCTCCTATACACCCTTAATTCCAGTTTTTCTTAAAGGCCGCCAGCAGGGCTTCGTCCCCGGTCAGACCGGATGCATAGGCTTCCTCGATGGCCTCAATCATCCGTTTATAATCCCTGGGTATGACCTTGACGAATTGGGTTATCTTGTTATCCCAATCAGCCAGTACGGCTTCGGCCAGAGCACTGCCGGTGTAACGGGCGTGTTTAGTGATCATAGTCTTGACTTCCTCGATTTCCCGTTCATTTTCCAGCCGTTCCAGCAATACCATTTCTTTATTGCAGCGCTGCGGGAAAGTGCCGTCTTCGTCCAGCACATAGGCGATACCGCCTGACATCCCGGCAGCGAAGTTGCGCCCGGTTTTACCCAGCACTACTACCCGGCCACCGGTCATATATTCACAACCATGGTCACCTACCCCTTCTACCACGGCATAGGCGCCACTGTTCCGCACACAGAATCTTTCCCCGGCTACACCCCGGAAATACGCTTCCCCCGAAGTAGCCCCATAAAGGGCGACGTTACCGATAATGATATTCTCCTCCGGCTTGAATTTGGCTTCCAGAGGCGGATAGACGATAATCTTGCCACCTGATAGACCCTTGCCAATATAGTCATTGGCATCTCCTTCAAGCTCCAGTGTCATACCTCTGGGTATAAAGGCACCAAAACTCTGGCCTGCTGAGCCTTTAAACTTGAGCCAGATGGTATCTTCCGGCAGGCCTTCCGAACCATAGCGACGGGTGATTTCACTGCCCACAATGGTTCCCACCACCCGGTTAATATTGCGGATAGGCAGAGTGGCAGTAACCTTTTCACCCCGCTCGATGGCCGGTCGGCAAATATCCAGCAGCTCCCGACGGTCCAGGGACTTATCCAGCCCATGGTCCTGCTGTGTGCGGCAATATCTGCCTACTGTTTCCGGCACATCCGGCTGGTACAACAGGGGTGATAAATCCAGATGCCTGGCCTTCCAGTGTTCAATGGCTTCATTTACTTCCAGCACATCGGTACGTCCCACCATTTCATCAATGGTGCGGAAACCGAGCTCAGCCATGATTTCCCTGATTTCCTGGGCCACAAAACGCATGAAGTTAACCACATGTTCCGGTTTACCCTGGAAGTTTTTCCGCAGTTCCGGGTTCTGGGTGGCAATCCCCACCGGACAGGTGTCCATATGACAGACCCGCATCATCACACAGCCCATAACTACTAGCGGCGCGGTGGCAAAGCCATATTCCTCTGCCCCCAGCAGAGTAGCGATCACTACATCCCGGCCGGTCATCAGCTTGCCATCCACTTCCACCACAATCCGGTCCCGCAGGTTATTTAACACCAGGGTCTGGTGGGTTTCTGCCAGTCCCAGCTCCCAGGGCAACCCTGCGTGCTTGATACTGGTCCGCGGGGAAGCTCCAGTACCACCATCATAACCGCTGATCAGCACCACATCAGCCCGGCCTTTGGCCACCCCGGCAGCAATGGTCCCTACGCCCACTTCCGATACCAGCTTCACATTAATACGGGCATTGGAGTTAGCGTTTTTCAGGTCATGGATCAACTGAGCCAGATCCTCTATGGAATAGATATCATGGTGAGGCGGAGGGGAAATCAGCTCCACTCCAGGAGTAGAATGCCGCACCGCTGCTACCCAGGGATAAACCTTACGCCCTGGCAGCTGGCCCCCTTCCCCGGGCTTGGCCCCTTGAGCCATTTTGATCTGAATTTCATCGGCATTGACCAGATATTCGCTGGTAACCCCGAAACGTCCGGAAGCCACCTGTTTAATGGCACTGCGTCTGAGATCCCCATTGGGGTCGGGTTTAAAACGGGCAGGATCCTCCCCGCCTTCCCCGGTATTGCTCTTCCCGCCAATGCGGTTCATGGCGATGGCCAGACATTCATGGGCCTCCTTGCTAATGGAGCCAAAGGACATCGCCCCCGTCTTGAAACGACGGCAAATGGATTCCACCGATTCGACCTCATTCAGTGGAATAGGTTTGCGCTTGGGTTTAAACTTGAATAATCCCCGTAAAGTAAAGTGTTTCTGAGTTTGGTCATTAATTAAAGCAGCATACTTTTTGTAGAGCTGGTAGTCTCCCCGGCGGCAAGCTTCCTGCAACAGATGAATGGTCTCAGGATTGAAGAGATGGTCCTCTCCATTTCGCCGCCACTGGTAATCGGAGCCAGGATCCAGGGTTTGGTCCAGCCCCTCCTGAGCAGAAAATGCTCGTTGATGGCGCATTAAAGCCTCCTGGGCTACTATATCCAGCCCAATACCTCCCACCCGCGAAGGAGTCCAGGTGAAATACTTGTCTATAAACTCCTGGGAAAGGCCAATGGCTTCAAAGATCTGAGCTCCCCGGTAGCTCTGGATAGTGGAGATACCCATTTTGGACAGGACTTTTACTACCCCTTTAGTAACAGCCTTGATATAGTTTTTGATGGCCTTTTCCCGGCTGATGCCAGGCAACATGCCCTGATTGATCATGTCATCTAAGGTCTCAAAAGCCAGGTAAGGGTTAATGGCGCCGGCCCCATAGCCCAGTAGAACAGCAAAATGGTGAACTTCCCGCGGCTCCCCTGATTCGAGAATCAGGCTGGCTTTAGTCCTTCTGCCATTGCGGACCAGATGATGGTTGACACAGGACAGGGCCAGCAAAGCGGGAATGGGTGCATTATAGGCGTCTACTCCCCGGTCGGAAAGAATCAGATAATTGCACCCTGCATCAATAGCTGCATCCGCCGCCCGGCACAGGTCTTCCAGTGCCTGTTCCATGCCTCTGGCGCCGTCTGCTGCCCGGAAGAGAATGGGTAGAGTTACTGATTTGGCCCCCTCACGCCGGAGATAGCGGATTTTGGCCAGCTCTTCGTTGCTCAGAATCGGGGTCTGGATTTTAATCTGCCGGCAACTGGTGGGCTCTGGTTTGAGAAGGTTTCCTTCCGGGCCCAGATTGGTCACCGTCGCAGTGATGATTTCCTCCCGAATAGCATCAATAGGCGGGTTAGTCACCTGAGCAAACAGCTGTTTAAAGTAATCATACAGAAGCCGCGGCCGGTCGGAAAGCACCGCCAGCGGTGCATCCATCCCCATGGATCCAACCGGTTCCATCCCCTTTTCCGCCATGGGCGCCAGGGTATCTTTCAGTTCCTCAAAAGTATAACCAAAGGCCAGCTGTTTTTTCAGTACTGTCTGGTGATCCAGCTCCGGTGCCACCGGACCTTCGGGCAGGTCTTCCAGTGCTACCAGATGTTCTTTCAGCCATTCTTCATAGGGATGTTCGGTTGCAATTTGATGCTTTAGTTCATCATCGGAGATAATACGGCCTGCTTCCGTATCCACCAGCAACATGCGGCCCGGACGCAGTCTTTCCTTGATAATCACTTTTTCCTGGGGAACTTCCAGCACCCCTACTTCAGAAGCCATGATAATCAGGTCATCTTCTGTAACATAATAGCGGGAAGGTCTGAGCCCATTCCGGTCCAGCACAGCCCCGATGATGCGGCCATCGGTAAAGGCCATAGCCGCCGGACCATCCCATGGTTCCATCAAGCAGCTATGATACTCATAAAAGGCTTTTTTCTCCGGGCTCATGCTCTCATGGTTCTGCCAGGGTTCCGGAATCATCATCATCATGGCATGAGGCAAGGACCGTCCAGTTAAGTAGAGGAATTCCAGGCAGTTATCGAACATTGCCGAGTCACTGCCATCTGGATCGATAACTGGCAGGATTTTGGCCATATCTTCACCAAAAAGCTCGCTTTCACAAACCGCCTGGCGTGCATGCATCCAGTTGACATTGCCGCGCAAAGTATTGATTTCTCCATTGTGAATCAGATAGCGGTAGGGATGAGCCCTCTCCCAGCTGGGAAAGGTATTGGTACTGAAGCGGGAATGAACCAGGGCCAATGCTGTTTCAACTGCGGGGTCCTGTAGGTCGATGTAGAAGCGGTCTACTTGTTCTGGAGTCAGCATGCCCTTGTAGACAATAGTGCTAGCCGAGAGACTAGCGAAATAGAAATATTTACCACCAGGGTGGTCCCCATGGCGAATTTCCTTTTCAGCCCGTTTACGGATAACATAGAGCTTACGCTCAAAGGCCATCCGATCTGACTGCGGCCGGGGAGGAGCAATAAAGACCTGGCGAATAAAAGGCTGCGCTTTGCGAGCCATTTCCCCCAGGCTGGAATTATCGGTAGGCACAGTCCGCCAGCCCAGCAAGACCTGGCCTTCTTCTGCGATTATTTCCACCAGTTTCTGTTCACAGGCTGCCCTTTCCTCCGGATCAACCGGTAAAAAGAGCATACCAACCCCGTATTGTCCGGGTTCAGGTAAATCAATGCCCAGCCGGGCACATTCCTTTACCAGGAAGGCATGAGGAATTTGCATAAGTATACCGGCACCGTCACCGGTGTTGGTCTCCGAACCCTGGCCTCCCCGGTGATCCAGGTTCAGGAGAATAGTCAGAGCCTGACGTACAATCTCATTGGACTTCTTGCCCTTGATATTGGCCACAAATCCAATACCGCAGGCATCATGCTCAAACTGGGGATCATACAGTCCTTGCTTGGGTGGTAAGCCATTCATGTACTCTCTCATAGCATGCACCTTTCTTCGTTTAAGTTTTCCTATTGCTGTATATTCTAACATTGCTTGTGCTTAAATACAATCATTCTGCTGCATGCATATTGCATACTTGCATTAAGGTTCGTAAAATGGAAGCAGGAGGGGATTAAATTGAAAAGCTATCGCAAGGAACTGTGGTTTGAAACCAAAACCCGGCGGGCTTTTATTAATATTACACCTCAGGTAGAAGCCGCCCTGCGGGAAAGCGGAATCAAGGAAGGTCTTTTATTATGCAATGCCATGCATATAACCGCCAGTGTTTTCATCAATGATGATGAAAGCGGCTTGCATCACGATTTTGAAACCTGGCTGGAAAAGCTGGCTCCCGAGAAGCCCTATGAACAATACCGGCATAATGGCTTTGAGGATAATGCCGATGCTCACCTTAAACGTACTATCATGGGTCGGGAAGTAGTGGTAGCTGTTACCAATGGCCAGTTAGACCTGGGACCATGGGAACAGATTTTTTACGGGGAATTTGATGGCAAACGCCGAAAAAGGGTACTGATTAAGATTATTGGGGAATAAAAAATCCTTTCCCGCTGAATAGGCGGGGAAGGATTTTAGTTTTTTTGTAGGTAGCTGACCACAATATTTAAAAACTCTTTTGAATCACTTAGGTTGTTTGTGATTATCTCATATACCGTTTCATGGTCAATTTCCCACTAGACATGCACAAGCTTGTTTGTGACGTCCTCCCCTCAATAAATTGAGGGGCATCTTCAAGCGGATGCACGCAGGCCTTTATTCCCGCGCTTTGGTTCGTGGACTCCTTGCCATCCCAAACGGAACGACAGGACCACGGGCCACGCCACACGGCCACTACTCCCCTTTATGGGAGATACCTTGTACTTCTTCTCGAAAATGTTCAAGGCCCCGTTCACGTCCGCCTGCGCCCTCCAGCCGCAGGAACACTCGTATAACCCCCGGCTTTTCCGGTTGGAGGACAAGACGCGCCCGCAGACGTGGCAAGTGACTGACGTACCTCTCTCATTCACGTCGTCCCGGACCACAATCCCCGCCAAAGCACCCTTGTACTTGAGCATGTTGATGAGCTTCCGGTACGGCCAGGCGTGCAGACGTTGGTTCAGCTGGTCCCCATAGTCGGTGCTTTCACGGATACCGTTGAGGTCACCTATGGCTATCTCCTTCACGCCCCGCCGCACACACTCTGCAATGAAGTGGGACGTGGCTACGTGCAGTAACTGTTCTACCTGCTTCTTCTCCCGGTGCGCTACCTGTCCCCATCTCCGGGAATTCCGTTGAAGGCTGGCCCGTACCTTCTGCCAGTACCGCCTTATGGCCTTGACCAGCCTGCCGGAGTAAAGCGTTACCATGCCATCGCCAAAGGCGCAGGCCATAAGGACCGTCTCCCCGAGGTCCACCGCTACTCTCTCCGTCCCGTTATTCTCACGGGCCTTAACCTCCACCACCAGACGGGCCTCTATCTGCCCGGAAATCTTGTCGTAAGTGATGGAAAGCTCCCGCACCCGGTCGTACTCAATACCAGGACGGTGAGATATGCGGAAAGAAACCTGTTTTACACCATCTTCCCGGCTGGTGCCCAGACTCAGAGTGACTCTGTTTTTATCTACCCTGAACCCGCTTTGGACATACTTGAGCGGGGAAAGATAATTTTTATGGCGGAAGCCGGGAGCCTTGTGTTGTGTGAGGCCCTTTTTCTTGAGAGCAAAGAAAGACCTATATGCTTCCCGTACCTCATCACGGGTGAGCTGGACTGACATCGAGTAATACCCTTTGACCCTGGGTAGCTCCTTTAAGATGCGGTTGAGGTTCTTTCGAGAAATATTCACTTTCCCGTTTTCTTTGTACTCTTCCCGCAGGTGCCACAGGAGGCCGTTGTAGACCTTGGTGGCACAGAACATGGCGTCTTTTAGAACAGCTTCGGTCTGAGAATCTGCGTGGACCTGCGCCTTGAGAGTGATTAAAGGCATCCAATCACATCCTGGTTTTCTTCTTTATACCATTATGATAACATAACATGAAATTTCTGTAAATATCGGAGCGAGGGGGTCCGTGTATCCCCTCAATGAATCGAGGGGGATTACTGCCCCCTCGCGCTCCCCCATTACTCTAAAGCTATTATTCGATTTCCTATATTGATGCAGGTTTCAATAGCTAACTGTAAATAACGTTCAGCGGCAGCTGTTAAAATTTCATCTTTTAAAAAAACGTTTTTTTCAGTATGAGCAACTTTTTCCAACAGATTGATATATTTTTTTAGCAATCTTGTTTGATTTAAGTAACTTTTCATCCAATTTACCTTCCCCCCAGTGCCCTAACAAACTCCCGGTTAAATTCCTCCCGGTAGGGCTTAAAATCAAGATAACTAAGGATTACCCCTGTTTCAAAATCTATTCTTTTTTTATGATCAGAACAATATAGGATCTGTTTATTCTTAAGGACTGCAAATTGTCTGCTTATTGGCTGGTAGTTAAGAACAATCCCGTCTATTTCTTCTGTTTCTAGAAATCTTATAAGCTCGATAAATATCCGGTTTTCTAAATCGACCATTACTGTCTGAGTCAATTTAAAATTAAATAAAATGGCCAGATCAATATCACTCAAAGGCTTGATATTATCCTTTACTAATGACCCAAAAAGATACACTGCAATTATTTCTTCACTGTATCTTGAAAAAATTTGACTGGTTAATGGCAATCGTTGTTTTATTTTATGGAAATTAATTTTGTTAAATTTTATCATTTTATCACCAGCTTTATTTATGATACGGCTCCCCGCGCCGGATTTTCTGCCAGCGATAGATTTGTTCCAGCAAAATCACGCGCATCAGCTGATGTGGATAGGTAAACGCCCCAAAACTGAGCTTAAACTGACAGGCAGCCAGCACCTTATCCGCCAGTCCCAGGGAACCGCCAATGACAAAAACCAGATGGCTCCAGCCTGCCAGTAACCATTCCTCGACCCTGGCCGCCATCTCCTCCGAAGAACAGGTCTTTCCCCGCAGGTCAAGAGCTACCCGCCAGGAATGAGGGGGGAGAGCCGCCAGCAAACGCTCCCCCTCTTTTTGTCGTACCTGTTCCCGAACACTCTCCCCGGCCTCTTCCGGGCAGGACTCATCCGCGACTTCAATGATTTTCACCCTGGCATAGGGTGCCAGCCGCTTCAGGTATTCCTGTTCCGCCTCTCGCCAGTATTTTTCCTTGAGCTTACCCACACAAACTATAGTTATCTGCATAGTCATACCACCAGATATTTGGGCGGCTGATCGCAGAAATCGCAGTGCTGAGGAGCCAGCCAGTCCGTAAAGGATACCTTCTCTAGCAGATAGAGGTCGGGAGGTTGTTCATAGACATCGACGAATTCGTCCATTGCTTTCTCCAGATGGCGTTCACAAACACAATACACATTAGCCACTCCCATCATTTAGGGCTGTAAAGTCCCCGGCATTTCACCCAGTTTTACACTAAATTCCTTGAATTGACGGTTACGCACCACTTTTACCTTGATGATATCGCCCACCTTGTGTTTTCCGATCAGGTCCTGCAGATCCTGGAAGGTCTTTACCTTTTCCCCCTCAACTCCCACGATGATATCCTGGGCCTGGATCCCGGCCAGACCAGCAGGGCCATTGGCCACTACATCATCGACCACGATTCCGTAATCTACTGGCAAGTCATATTGTTGCTGCAGATCTTTGTCAATTTCCACACCACGGTAGAGAATACCCAGCCAGGGCCGGATTACCTTCCCGTTTTTGATGAGCTGTTCAATTATGGGTTTAGCGGTATTGATGGGAATGGCGAAATTCATGCCTTCCACTTTTTCGCTGATGATTTTTACACTGTTGATCCCAATAACTTCTCCCCTGGAATTGACCAGGGCCCCACCGGAATTACCCGGGTTGATGGCAGCATCAGTCTGAATCAGGGTAAATTTCTGTTCCCCCACGGTCAGAGTCCGGTTGAGAGCGGAAATAATTCCGGCCGTAACCGTGCGGGCAAATTCTTCCCCCAGCGGGTTACCGATAGCTACTACCAGTTCCCCAACCTGCAGCTGGGAGGAGTCTCCCAGTTTGGCCACCGTCAGTTCTCCCGCTTCCGCCGGATTGATTTTGATTACGGCCAGGTCAGTTCGGGGATCCCGGCCGATGAGTTTGGCGGGGATATGTTTGCCATTAGCCAGACTGACAACCAGTTCCTGGGCCCCTTCCACTACATGGTTATTGGTAACTATATAACCCTGGGGATCGATGATTACCCCGGAGCCAGAACCCTGTTCCACACTGCCATGAGTTTCACCCCAGAAATCAATGCGGGTAGCCCGGTTAGATATTCCCACTACCGCCGGTCCTACCTGTTTGGCAATATCCACAACTGGCGCCGAGCCTGCGGGCAGGGGGACAGTCTGTCCGGGCGTAATTTGCGCTGGCTGATTAATCTTCACTTCTGCCTGTTTCTTTTCCAGATCGCGAAGTGGCCCCCATAAAGCAGCTCCTACTACCAGACCGCCCACTATGGCGCTAAGCAGACTGACAACTATGTAGCTTAAAAATCCAGGTCTCCGTTCATAATAAAACTGATCCATAAGTATCCTCCTTCCCTTTGTTTATTAGGATTACCTTATTATTTTTTTTCTAACCAGGCAGAAGGACTGCTGGCCGGTGCCACTTCCAGCCATGCTTCCTCTCCCGGTTTGATTCCCAGAGCCTGAAAGTGTTCCTCCACTGTTTTCAGCGCCTTCTGGGGCGTATTGTTTTCCTGGCTCAGGTGGGCCAGCAACACCCCCTGCTGGCGGCCACCCCAGAGCCGGGCCAGTACATCACCGGCCGTATCATTGGCCAGGTGCCCCCGGTCACTGAGTATACGCTTTTTTAAAGACCAGGGATAAGGGCCCTGAATCAGCATCTCCCGGTCATGGTTAGCCTCAAAAACCAGTAGCTCACACTCCATCAATTTGCGAGCCATGCCCCGGCTGACATAGCCGGTATCAGTCATAACCCCTGCCGTGGCTTCCCGGGTATGAAAAACATAGCCAACCGGATCACCGGCATCATGGGAAGTGGAAAAAGCCTCGAAAGCCAGCTCCCCGATTTCTATTTTTTCCTCCGGTGCCAGCATACAGCGATTATGCTCGGCAATAGGGCCCAGCTGAGCCTCCATGGCCGCCCAGGTGGATTCCGTCGCATACACAGGCAAGTTATATTTCCTGCTTAAAGCTCCCAGTCCGCAGGTATGATCCCTGTGTTCATGGGTAACCACTACTGCGGCTAGCTGTTCCAGACAGCGTTCCAGCTGGGCAGCTGCCTCTTTTAGCTTGCGTACACTCAGTCCGGCATCAATCAGTACAGCCGTTTCCTCTCCCTCCACCCAGATGGCATTGCCTGAACTGCTACTCGCCAGGGTAGCTATTCTCATGGTCTCCTCTCCTTGCCTGGATAATATCGATCTTTTCCACTTTGGTTTTCTCAATCTGCCAGCCCCGTTGCTCCAGAAGGCGGACAAAGGCCTGGGCCCCTTCACGCCCAGGGTCACTGAAAAGACAGTGTCCAGACGGAGCCAGGTTAAGTTCCAGGGTGGCCAGTAAATCTTCATGCAACCCGGGTTCATAAAACAAATCCGAACCCAGGATGAGCTGAAACTCTCCCAGCTTTCGATGCTGCCGCCAGTCCAGCAACTGCCAGGTCAGTTGTTCCAGGCCATTAGCCCGGGCATTTCGACCGGCCAGTTCCAGGGCCGCTGGGACAAAATCGGTTTGCACTACCTCTGCTCCGTTGGCAGCTGCTACCAGACCCACCAGTCCCAGACCACAGCCCAGCTCCAGGGCCCGCTTGCCCTGTACCAGTTCCGGTCTCGCTTCCAGCCACAGGGCCAGCCCTTCTGCCGACGGCCACAGTTCGGCCCAGAAGGGAATATCTTCATCCGTTTCCACCTGAGCCAGCAGAGTATCAAGGTCGCGCACCCGGTACAGTTGAAAACTCCTCTTCTTGCCCTGCCAGCTCACCAGCTCCAGTTCCATGATTACCAGTTCCTCCCGTACTTCTTCATTATAGCAAGAAAAAAACCACGGCGACAACCGTGGTCGGCTAAAGTTCACTGAACTTTAAAAT
This sequence comes from Carboxydocella sp. ULO1, assembly GCF_002049255.1. NCBI lineage: Bacteria > Bacillati > Bacillota > Clostridia > Eubacteriales > Clostridiales Family XVI. Incertae Sedis > Carboxydocella > Carboxydocella sp. ULO1. The sequence continues at coordinate 51,384 of NZ_BDLQ01000058.1, forward strand.
TATCAATATACCTTTTCAATTCCTCTGCCAGTTTCACCAGGTTATAGGAAAGAACATTGATTTGCTCATTAGCCGACATTTGCTGTTCCAGGGAAGCTGCCACCTGCTGGGTAGCAGTGGAGAACTGCTGGGCAATGCCACTGATTTTTTCCACTGCTCCAGCCAGCTGGGATAGTCCCTGAGACTGCTCCTGGGAAGCCTTGCTTATACCCTGTACCATTTCCTCGGTTAAAAGAACAGCATGGTGAATTTCATCCAGGGCCTGTTTTGCTTTCAGCGCAACCTTGACCCCGTCTTCAACCTCCCGGTTGCCATTGGTCATGGCCAGAGCAGCACTGGCGGTTTCAGCCTGAATTTCCTCAATCAGTTCACCAATTTTCTGGGCAGCTTCTCCTGAGCCTTCTGCCAGTTTGCGCACCTCATCGGCTACAACAGCAAAGCCGCGTCCGTGTTCACCGGCCCGGGCCGCTTCAATCGCCGCATTCAAGGCCAGCAAATTGGTCTGATCGGCAATACCGGTAATGACATTGACAATCTCGCCAATGTAAGTGGACCGTTGATAGAGTTTTTCCACTGCTGCCGAGGAGGTTTGTACCGCCTCTGAAATGGCATGCATTTTAGCTACCGCCTCTTCCACCTGCTTTAGTCCTTTACTGGCCAGCTGGGCTGCCTGCTGAGAGGAAGCAAAGGCCTGCTGGGAATGGGCCGCAACCTGGGATACAGCAGCCGATATTTCCTGCATGGTCTGCACGGTTTCCAGAATCTCATCAGCCTGTCGCTGCGAACCGCCGGCAATTTGCTCCATGGCTGCGGAAATCTGCTGAATAGAGGCAGTGGCACTCTCCGTAGCCTTTGAAACCTCAACAGCTTCTTTTGTTACCCCTTCTGCTGTAACAGCGCTTTGCTGGACAGTAGCTCTCACATCGACAATCATTTTATTAAAAGCTTCGGCGGTCTTGCCAAAAATATCATTGGTAGGAAAATAGATGGTGGTGGTAAGGTCTTTTTCTGCTACCCGCTTCGCTGCATCTGCAAATATCGTTAAGACCTCCACCAGCAACCTATTCACGTAGGCCAGAATCGCAGCTGCCGCTACGACACCGATAGGAATTACTGGTCCGAAAATGGCCAGCAACTTATCATCCGGTACCTCCAGATACCAGGCCAGAAAAGCGGTCCAGATCAGTGTTCCGCCTCCGGTCACCGTTAGAAAAACTACGCCCAGACGCCAGAACGGCCTGTATTTCCACCTGGTAAATATCACACCTCTCACACTCCTCTACTTCCATAATCTAACCTACGCGACTTATTTCGCTATTTCCCGCCAAATTCCTGCCCCGAGACCATTAAATTTTTCTTCCAGATTTTCATAACCCCGGTCAATATAGTGAACATTATCGATTTCAGTAATTCCCTCTGCTACCAGACCGGCGATGATCAAGGCAGCGCCTGCCCGCAGATCCGTGGCCCGCACCTGGGCTCCTTCCAGCCGCTCAATTCCTTCCACCACTGCTGTTCTGCCCTGAATCTTAATCCGGGCTCCCATGCGTTTCAACTCATCAGCCAGTTGCATCCGGTTTTCGAAGACATTTTCGGTAACCATGGAGACACCAGGGGTTACAGCTAACAGGGCCATCATTTGAGACTGCATATCGGTCGGAAAACCAGGATAAGGCATCGTTTTTATATCTACCGGTCGGCGTGTTCCTGTGCTGATAACCCGAATAACATCATCTTCCTCAATTACTCTTACACCCATTTCTTTTAGTTTAGCTGTCACCGGTTCCACGTGGGTTGGAATGACATTTTCGATAGTAACATCCCCATCAGTGGCTGCCGCTGCCACCATGTAGGTCCCGGCTTCAATACGGTCAGGAATGATGGCATAACGGGTCCCCTGCAAAGCCTTGACTCCCTCGATTTTGATCACATCAGTGCCGGCTCCGCGGATTTTGGCACCCATTGCATTGAGAAAATTGGCTAGATCCACAATTTCCGGTTCCTTGGCCGCATTTTCGATGATTGTTTGGCCTTTGGCAGTAGCAGCTGCCATCATCAGATTTTCCGTTGCGCCAACACTGGGAAAATCCAGATAGATCTTGGCCCCCTGCAAACCATTTCTAACCCTGGCCTTAATATACCCCTGGCTCAGTTCCACCTCGGCTCCCAGCGCCCCCAGCCCTTTGATATGCAAGTCCATGGGCCGGCTCCCGATATTGCAGCCTCCCGGCAGGGCGATGTGGGCCCGGCCGGTCCGTGGTAGCAGCGAACCCAGTAAGAGATTGGAGGCCCGCAGTTTTTTCACCAGTTCATAAGGGGTATCATAACCGGGGTGCTCCGGGGGAACAATCCGCACTACCGTCGGCTCATCCCAGCTTACTTCCGCTCCCAGCAGACGAATAATATCCAGCATCACCAGCACATCGCTGATTTGCGGCATATTTTCCAGATAAACAGGGCTGGTAGCCAGCATGGCTGCACTGATAGCAGTCAGAGCAGCATTTTTGGCACCACTAACCCGTACTTTTCCTTCCAGTCTCACACCACCGCGTATTTTCAATACTGTCACTCTCGTGTCTCCTCCATTCTCTGCAAGCAAAGAAGGAGCGGGACCGTTCAGGGCCCGCCTCCGTTTCATTTGTATCGTTTTCCCTATAATATTTTTCGCCATTGAGCAGCAAAATCCTTCAATGCAGAGAAACAATTATAGAATTATTGATACCTTTTATCCCCTCAATCCCGGTCACCAGGGCTTCGGCCTTTTTCTTCTGGTCAATGCTGGCTACCCGACCAGCCAGAAAAGCGATCCCCTCTACCACATAAACCCTGACCATGGCCAGACCACTGGCTCCCAGCAAACTGCGAGCCTGATTGGTCAGGGCAATATCCCCGTTCCGGGCTCCTTCCCTGACCCGCAGATGATTGCGCACCTTTTTTACCCCTGGTACCTGTCCAGCCAGCTTTTCAGCAGTAGTTCTGTCCTCGGGGCGGTTTACCCAGCCCAACAGGGTAACCACTCCAGCCCGGGTTTGGGTCACAATGTCATGGTTGGCCAGTGTTTCGGCATGGGCAAAAACATCCTCTATACTGTTGGTAATGGTAGCGTCATCCCAGTCTGCCAGTGCCCCCGCTTCTACCTGAGAAATTACTTCCTTCACCCCGTAGACCTGGGAGGCAGCCTGGCGAGCCGCCTCTTCTTCCGCCCAGCTGGCGGTCTTGCCGACCAGTACCACCACACCGTTACTAACTTTAACTCCTATATGGCCCAGGTCAATCCCATGGCGCAGCAATCTTTCCCGTACTGCCGCCTCTACATCCTTATCGGCAGGCACATTTTCCGTTACCACCGTCAGGCTATTATCCAGAGGTTCAGCCCCGGCCACTTCCCGTACCAGTTCCTCTGCCCTTTCCTTTTCTGCCAGTACATCCACACAACCGGAAAGCTGGATCTTGCCCTTGACCACCCGGACATTGATATCTTCAGCACTCAAGTTCATCTTTTCCTGCAAATGCCAGGTAATTTTTTCCTGCAAGCGGTTATCCTGATTCATCAGCAGCACCCCTTTTTGGCAGTAGTTTACCCAGCTTGATCGGTGCTTATAAATGCCCGGGAAAAATCAGCAAAATTTTCGCCAAAAGCTTTGTACCAGGCCCAGCTAAAAGGCCAGCCCTGACCGAGATATGGCAACAGGCGCCGCCAGGCTTTTTCGCCATATCTTTCCTCCATGAACCTGACCATTTGCCGGGCCTGGATATAGGCCAGCTCCTGATCAGGCAAGCTGTCAAACTGTCCATCCATCATTTCTACCGGATACCAGGAATGAGAGCCTGACCTGGCCTTAAATTCAAAACCGGTCAATTCATATTCCAGTTGCTGGGCAATCCCTTCCGTCAGCCAGCGGGGATAATTGCCCAGAGTCAGTTTATCCACCAGCAAATGGGCAAATTCATGAGCCATAGGTCCATTGACCACAAAATCCTCCTCTGCCTGTGCCCATTGCTGCGGAGCCAGCACCCGAATCGTACCTGCCCAGTAGACACCCATAGTCCCCTGATCCCCACCCCAGCCAAAAGAACGATTAAGGCTGTCTTTGTCGGGGAAAATGACTACCAGGGTTTTTCCCTCTATTCCTGAAATATGAAACTTTTTCAGCAGCGAAGGATAAAATTTTTCCGCAGTCTGCAAAACCAATCGGGCTTCATCAGCTCCTTCCGCATCGCCCTGATAGCGAATGCGAAAATGCTCCCCTTCAATTTCCCGCCAATCTCTGGTCTCCCAGACCAGTTTGGCCTTGAGTAGCTGCTGCAAAATCAGGTAAAGTCCCTGTTTTGGTTGAGGCCACCAGACCAAAACCAGCCCTAGCAAACAAAGGGCAAGACCAGCCAGCAATCCCCGCCAGTAATAAAGATTAGTATCTAAAATCGGCATATTAATCTCTCCCTTTAACTCTTTCTCCTCCTCTATTATACAATTTATATGCTATTTGCGGTCCCGGTAAGTTATGGCAAGAAAAAACCTCTGCCCTGAAAGGCAGAGGTGAAAATCTTATTGAGCCGGTTTAGCCGGTGTGGGAGCCGGTGCCGGACCGGGAACCGGAGTACCGCCTGTTCCTGTAGTGCTGCTGCCCGTTCCAGCGCTTCCTGTTCCGGAAGGGGCAGGCTGGGTCAGAGCCTGCTGATATTCCTTAATCCGCGCCTGAGCTGTGGCATAATCCGGGCTGGTAGCGGGGATTTTCTTCAGCTCATTTATCGCTTCCTGGTATTTGCCCTGGCTGCTGAGGTAGATAGCCAGGTTCAAGCGCGCCGGAGTAAAATCGGGATTAATACTGAGGGCCTTTTGGGCCAGTTCTATGGCTTTAACCGTATCGCCAGTATAATAATAGGCTGTGGCCAGGTCACCCAGGGTTTCGATTTTTTGGGGCTTGACTTTGAGTACATCATTGAAAAGAGCGATTGCCCGTTGCAAATCCTGCTGGGCCCCTTTCTGGTCCCCGGCCTGCAATTTGCTGCTGCCCTGGTTGAAATAGGCAGTCCCCAGCGCATCCTTGGCATCAATATCCTGAGGGTTTTTCTTAACTATCTCTTCCAGCTGGCTGATATTAACTCCTCCGCCGCCCAGCTGGGCTTGCCCCCGGTTGAATATTGCCGGTAACAGGATGGCCCCGATCAGGGCTGCAATGGTAAAGATGGCCAGAATAACCCAGTGATCTTTCTTTTTGTTCCCGGTAGGCGCAGTACCAACCAGCCCATCCTGTTTCACGACCTTTGGCTTTTTCCGGTGTTTTGGCTTTGGCACCAGACATTCTCCTTCCTGTGGTAAAATTCCCACAGGTTATATTCTACCCCGGCAGGCAGATTCCTGCCAGGCCTGATCTATTTCAAATTTTCGACATATTTTTCAGCAGCCATGGCTGCTACCGCTCCATCAGCTACGGCTGTTACCACCTGGCGCAGGGGTTTTTTGCGCACATCTCCGGCAGCAAAAACCCCCGGCAAATTGGTAGCAGTGCTTTCATCGGCCCGAATATAGCCATCTTCAGTGAGTTCCACCTGTCCTGCTACCAGAGCAGTCTGGGGCTCCATGCCGACAAAGACGAAAACCCCATCAGTGGCTACAGTGGATTTTTCTCCGGTCACCGTATCCTGAACCACTACCCCTGTTACCTGATCCTGCCCGGTGATTTCCACCACTACTTTATTCCAGAGAAAATCGATCTTTGGTTCATTAAAAGCCTTTTCCTGTACTACTTTGTCAGCCCGCAAAGTATCCCGACGGTGGATAATGGTTACCTTTTCCGCAAACTTGGTCAGATACACCGCTTCCTCCACTGCGGAGTTGCCGCCACCTACTACTACCACCTTTTTACCGGTGAAAAAGGCTCCATCACAGGTGGCACAATAAGAAACTCCCCGGCCCCGGAATTGTTCTTCCCCCGGACAACCCAGGGCGCGGTTTTTGGCCCCAGTAGCCAGAATTACCGCTTTAGCTTCATAAGTATTCTGGGTGGTTTTGACCACCTTGGGCTGGCCGGCCAGTTGCAGTTCCACCACTTCTTCCACTACCATTTCAGCACCAAAACGTCCGGCCTGTTCATGCAATTTCATGCCCAGTTCAAAACCGGCAATACCCTGGGGAAAACCAGGATAATTTTCAATGCTTTCCGTAATGGCAGCCTGTCCACCGGGCATCATTTTTTCGATTACCAGCACTTTCAGATTGGAGCGGGCTCCATAGAGGGCAGCCGTCAACCCTGCCGGCCCCCCTCCGATGATGATAATATCATACACAGTATTGGCCATTTTTCATCCCTCTTTCACTTTCCTGTGTTTTCGCTACCTTTATTTTCTTACGAAAAATCCCTTTTGTCAAGTATACCCCCGTATAGTATATTAAAATTTTTGTTCAGGTAAACCCCGAAAAAGAACAAAACCAGGGCAGTCCCTGGTTTTGTAGTTTAGCGCAAATATGCAAGAGGATTCTGGAAATCACCGTTTTTCAGTACCTCAAAATGGAGATGAGAACCAGTACTGCGGCCAGTTGAACCTACAGCACCTATATATTCACCCCGGCTGACCCGCTGGCCTTCGGTTACATCTATGGAAGATAGGTGGCCATAACGGGTAACCAGTCCATTGTCATGGCGAATCGCTATGAACTTACCGTATTCAGCATACCAGCCAGCCTGAATAACCACTCCATCTTCAGCAGCATAAACAGGGTTGCCGGTACTGCCATCAATATCTATTCCGGTATGCATCCGACCCCAGCGTTCACCATAGGGAGAAGAGATCGGACCACGAGTAGGCCAGAGCAAGTCACTGCCCACGTTACCCCGGGAGGCAATCATATAACTCCCTCCCCGTCCGCCTTTGTAAATAACTCTGGGGCGAGGATTTTCCACAATCCGGCTGGCTACCAGTTTTTGTCCTACCGGTACCCCATTAATAAATACCGTTTCCACCTGTTTAACCTGTTTACCCGGTTTACCTTCCTGAACTACCTTTTCTACCCCCCGGCGCAAGGTCCGTTTCATTTCCACCTTAACAGGAGCCGGAATGTTCTCGACAATCTGAGTCCGTAGCCTGGTTTCAATATGTACCAGGGGTTCCACTTTGGCCAGTTTGATGACCTGGCCCACATCGACGAATTCACCGGTAATCTCCGGATTCAACGCCCGGATGTCTTTCACCCTTAAGTCATAGCGCCGGGCAATCAGCCAGAGACTATCCCCTTCCTTAACGGTATATTCCTTGATTTCTGTCCGCCCTTGCAGCAGGATTCGAGCCGCTTCCGGAGCCGTGACCAGCTCACCACTGGCTGCTACTGTTTTAACAACCGCAATCTTTTCTTTAATTTGACTGGACACTACTGTGCCTTTCATACCGCCATTGGCCTGTTGCTGCAATAGAGTCAGTACTTTTTCCGCCTCTTCCCGGGTGGGCAGAACCACTTCAACCCGGCCGTTGATTTCGATTCCATATGCGGCCCGGATCGGCAACAACTGTTCCTGTAAAATTCGTTGCAGCCGGTCAGCTGCAGTCAATTCCTCTTTTCTTGCCTTTACCGGTTCATAGACAATCACCGGCTGATGAGAAGCCTCTCCCCTTAATTGGCGTTCTTTGATCAACTGCTTGATCAAGCGGTCTGCCTGCTGGCGTTCTTCTACCACTGCTACTTGCTTCCCATCGATTTCTACTGCAAAAGCTTTAATTCTATCATCAGTTTGCCAGGCTGCCAGGACATTGGCTACCAGTGCCAGGCCCAGCACAACCCCCAGCCAGTTGCCATTTTGCTGTTTGGTTGCAAGCTCTTTCTGCATGGCCCCTCCTTTCCCTGCTCATCCACTGCAGTCCGCAAAAGATAAACATGGCTTTTCTATTATATCATAGTTTAACTATCCAGCCAACCTTTTCTTTAAAATTTAAACAAGACCTGCAGTTTTTAGCTGAATATAAATAGCGCATTCCAGTCTCTTCTTTTCCAGGGCACATCCCATTTCATATGGTTCCAGCAAATGGCCATGGCTGTGGTAGTTGCTGGCATGGCAACCACCGCTGCATAAATAGCGGGCCCAGCAATTCTGACATTTCTGCTTGTTGAAGACATGGGCCTCCTGAAAACGCTGGACCAGCTCCGGTTTTTCTACTCCTGTATCTACTGTTCCCAGCCAGAAATCTTTATTGCCGACAAATTGATGACAGGGGTAGAGGTTGCCCTCCGGGTCGCAGGCCAGATATTCATGGCCCGCACCACAACCGGATAGCCGCTTGGCCAGACAAGGGCCACCCGTTAGATCCAGGTTGAAATGGAAAAAGGTAAAGGGCTGCCCTGTTTCCTGGCGCCGCAAAAACTCCTCTGTCAGCCGTTCATATTCTGCCAGCAATTGTGGTAGATGCTCTTCCTTCAGGGCATAATCCTCTTCCGGCGCCCCTACTACCGGTTCTACCGACAGGTGTTTAATCCCCAGGTCAGCCATGTAAATGACATCTGCCGCAAAATCCGGTTGTAAGCTGGTAAAAGTTCCCCGCACATAATAATTTTCCTGGTTACGGCTGTTAACAAAACGCAAGATATGGTCAACAGTACGCTGGTAAGAACCACTGCCATCCAGCCGGGGGCGCATGCGATCATGGACCTCCGGACGCCCATCCAGACTTAGAACCACTGCCATTTCCTCTTCATTCAACCACCGTTCAATTTCTTCAGTTAGCAACAGGGCATTGGTAGTCAAAGTAAATTTGATTTTCTTCCCGGCTGCCGCGGCCGCCTCTTTGCCGTATGCCACCAGGTTTTTGACTACCGGAAAATTCAGCAGCGGCTCCCCGCCAAAGAAGTCAATTTCCACCTGCTGCCGCTTTCCGCTGGCTTTAAGCAAGAAGTCAATGGCCTGACGCCCTGTTTCCTCCTTCATCAGAGTACGGTCCCCGCCAAAAGGCCCGGTGCCGGCAAAACAATAACGGCAGCGCAAATTGCAGTCATGGGCCACATGGAGACAAAGGGCCTTTACTACCGATTGCTGGCGCAAATGCAAAGCAGCCGGAGCCTGGTCCTCTGCCAGCAATAGACCCTCCTTTTTTAATTCCTCCAGCTCCCGGACCGCTTCCTCGATTTCTTCCCGGCTATATTCCTGCCCTAATTTGGCTCCAATCTCCTCCCGACTTGCAACCGGCCAGTACTCCAGAATCCGCCAGGTCAGCTCGTCCACTACATGGACGGAGCCGGAAGCCACATCATAGACAATCCTACTGCCAAAGAGGGTAAATTTATGCAACAATGTCTACCACCTCATTAAACAGCATTAGACAGTAAAAAACCCGACCCCGCAGGTGAGGTCAGGCCCTTTCTTTATCTTACACAAACCTGGTTACCAACTGTGCAGGAAGTTTTGCAAGCTGATTGACAGCTGGTCTGGCATTCGCCACAACCCCCGGTTTTAACGGTATTTTGCAGATTTTTTACAGCCAGAGTTTTAATATGCTTAGCCATTAGAATATCCTCCTCACATTATTGATTTTCCCTAAATAATTTTAACAGTTAAACCCTGCCTTGGCAAGCCATTTGAGTTTTTTCGTCATTTTTCACCAATTAAGAGTTGACACTTGTTACAAATAGTGCTAAATTAATAAGTGAAATACTACACACAGTCGATAAAGGCAAACCCATCGAAAGGTGGGGGCGCAAAGCCATGGGTCTAAGGCCTCGCTCCGGAGGCTATGATTGCCAGGTTGCCGAAGCTGGAAAGAGATAGAGAGCCACAGACTGCTCCGCCTTTCCATTGGAGGCTTCCTGGAAAGGCTTTTTCATTTGGGGGTGTAATATATGGAACTGGAATGCAAATGTGGATTTCTTCATGTCTCAATGGACACACTCATCACCAAGAGAGAGCCGATTTCGGGGAAACGGCGCATTATTTGCTCGGTCTGCGGCAAACAAATTCCCATCCGTACCGTTCAGCCCAAGACTTTCAAAGACCTGATGCGGCAAACGGGCGGTTCCGGTTATAATGCCAATGTGTTATTTGAGAGCTAACAAGGCTCCCCTGAACAGAAAGTTCAGGGGAGTTTTTTCTGGCAGACACGTGACTAAAAATAATTGCAATTATCGGTCCAGAGCTGAAAAATCCTGTTTCAAATCCTCAACTTCTTCTATCCCTACCGAAATTCGCACCAGTCCCGGCGTAATTCCCAGCCGGTTCTTGATTTCCGCCGGAATACCGGCATGGGACATGGAAAAAGGATGGGTGATAATGGTTTCTACTCCGCCCAAACTAGGCCCGATGACCGGAATGCTGGTAGAATTAATAAAGGCAATGGCTTCTTCTTCACTGCCCAGGTCAATGGTGATCACTGCTCCTGGTCCCCGGGCCTGGCGCTGGTGAATTTCCGCACCGGGATGGTCGCTGAAGCCGGGATAATACACCCTTTTCACCTTTTTTCTATCCCGCAGCCAGAGGGCCAGTTCCCGGGCGTTGCTTTGCTGCTGTTCCATGCGAATAGCCAGGGTTTTTAGCCCCCGCAAGGTCAGATAGGAGTCAAAAGGACTGAGAACTGCCCCAAAGGCCATCTGAACCAGCTTGATTTGCCGGGCCAGCTGTTCATCATTGACCACAATCAGACCCGCCAGCAGGTCACTATGTCCCCCGATGTATTTGGTCGCACTGTGGATCACCACATCAATGCCTAACGCCAGGGGTTTTTGCAAATAAGGGGTAGCAAAGGTATTATCAATCAGGGTAATCAGCCCCTTTTCCCGGGCCAGCTGGCTCAAAGCCGCCAGGTCGGTAATCCGCATCAGGGGATTGCTGGGCGATTCCACAAAAATCCCTCTGGTATTGGGTTTTATCGCCTTTTTTACCTGTTCCAGATCGGTAGTATCCACAAAATCAAATTCCACCCCATAGCGGGCAAAGAATTTGGTCAAAATCCTGTAAGTACCACCATAACAATCTTCCGTCACCAGTACATGCTCCCCGGTCGCGAATAAACAGAGAGCTGTAGAGATAGCCGCCATCCCGGAGCTGAAAGCAAAACCGTATTTACCCCCTTCCAGTCTGGCAATAGCCTGTTCCAGAGCTTCCCGGGTAGGGTTCTGGCCCCGGCTGTATTCATAGGGTTTGCGAGCAGGCAATTCCTCCTGGTCAAAGGTACTGGTGAGATAAACAGGGACATTTACGGCACCTGTATATTTATCACCCCGCGGACCCGCATGAACGTAAAGACTTTTTTCCTTTAAATCGCGTTCCATTTTCTATACCTCCCCGCCTAGAGCTTGTTCCAGATCTGCCAGCAAATCTTCCAGATGCTCCAGGCCAACTGATAAGCGCAACAAACAATCAGTAATACCCCTATTCCTTCTCTCCGTTTCCGGGATATCCGCATGGGTCTGGGTTTCAGGATAAGTCAACAGCGATTCTACTCCGCCTAAGCTTTCCGCAAACGAAATAAGTCTGATTTTGCTTAAGACCTCTAATGCCAGCTCCTTTGATTCCACTTCAAAAGACACCATAGCTCCTGGCCCGCTGGCCTGAGCAAAATGCCACTCTCTTCCCGGATGCTCTGCCAGGCCAGGATACCAGACTTTTCTTACCCTCGGGTGTTTATTTAAATAAGAAGCTATTCCGGCTGCATTTTGCTCCTGCCGTTCCAGCCGCACCGCCAGAGTCTTCAGGCCGCGCAGCAACAACCAGCTATCCTGTGGTCCCAGTATAGCTCCGCAGGCATTCTGATAAAAATACACCCGTTCCGCCAGCTCAGGGTCCTTGACTGCGACCAGGCCTGCAATCAAATCATTGTGCCCACCCAGATATTTGCTGGCACTATGAATAACGATATCCGCCCCCAGCAATAGGGGTCGCTGGCGCAGGGGAGTCATAAAAGTATTATCTACTAGCAATAATAATTGATGCCGCTGACAGAATTGGGCCAGGCGGGATAAAGGATAGATTTTCATCAACGGATTAGTAGGGGTTTCAATAAATACCGCCTTTACATCCTGACCTGCATAGTTTTCCCAGTCCGCCTCGCTGGTATTACTGAAATCCAGATAGGTAAAGGCCAGTCCGAGAGGACGCAGGATTTGTTCAAACAGACGATAGGTACCGCCATATAAATCATCACAAACCAGGATTCTATCTCCTGGCTTAAATATTTGAAAGACTGCTGTCAAAGCCGCCATGCCGGAACTAAAGGCAAAACCTCTACACCCGCCCTCTAAAGCGGCAATAGCTTCTTCCAGTACCTGCCGGGTAGGGTTGCCGGAGCGGGAATAGTCAAAACCGGTAGATTGCCCTGGGGCAGGATGAGCAAAAGTGGCCGTTTGATAGATAGGCATGGTAATACTGCCTGTCCCCTGATCCTTGCGAACCCCTAGCTGAGCCAGAATAGTTTCCAGCTGCATTTCCTTCTACCTCCTCCATTTACTTTATCCTTTTGGATAAGAAAAAAACCTGCCCAAGGCAGGTCTTGTTTGCACAAAACCGCCTTATCTACAGGAATTGGCACCAGGACGCTGGTTTACCAGCCGGTTGCCGGGTTTCATCGGGCCAGTCCCTCCACCACTCTTGATAAGGTCGTCTTCTTAATTTTAAGTTTTCCCATCGGATTTGTCAATAAAAGTTTCTGCAAAATTTTTTGTGCCGAGGAATATTCCATTGTATTTCGGAGAAAATATAAGAATGTCGGGAATAAACTATTAAAATCGAATCTACTTGCCATTGCAGAGTGGGCCGGAATGCGATAAACTATCAAATGTCGCTGACGAGTTCGGTAACGGCCCCTTGGTCAAGTGGTCTAAGACACCGCCCTTTCACGGCGGTAACACGGGTTCGAATCCCGTAGGGGTCACCATCATGGGCGATTAGCTCAGCTGGGAGAGCACCTGCCTTACAAGCAGGGGGTCGGCAGTTCGATCCTGTCATCGCCCACCATACGCGGAGCAGTGGTCTAGCCTGGTCTAGGATGCCTGCCTGTCACGCAGGAGGTCGCGGGTTCGAATCCCGTCTGCTCCGCCATCTCCGCTGGGGTGTAGCCAAGCGGTAAGGCAGCGGACTTTGACTCCGCCATGCGTTGGTTCGAATCCAGCCACCCCAGCCATTTCCAATGTGAGCCATTAGCTCAGTAGGTAGAGCACCTGACTTTTAATCAGGGTGTCGCTGGTTCGAGTCCAGCATGGCTCACCACTATTCGAAGTTCAAAGTTCGAGGTGCGAGGTTCGAAATCGTCAGCTTGCTCATTGAGCTTGATTAGAAACGAGCAGTACAAGGAAGCTGAAGCGAGGCACCGGAGGCGTACTGGAGGTACGTCGAGGACCACGAGGCAGGCGGCAACGCAGCCAGACGAAGCTTATAAAAAGCCGAAAAATGCGGAAGTGGCTCAGTGGTAGAGCATCGCCTTGCCAAGGCGAGGGTCGCGGGTTCGAATCCCGTCTTCCGCTCCATACAACATGCGCCCGTAGCTCAGCTGGATAGAGTAACAGACTACGAATCTGGTGGTCGCAGGTTCGAATCCTGCCGGGCGCGCCATTTATGTAGGGGAGTAGCTCAATTGGTAGAGCGGCGGTCTCCAAAACCGTAGGTTGCGGGTTCGAGTCCTGTCTCCCCTGCCATTTATTTTATTTGCATATAGACTGCGCCCGTAGCTCAGCTGGATAGAGCATCTGCCTTCTAAGCAGAGTGTCGCAGGTTCGAGTCCTGCCGGGCGCGCCATTTATTTATGGTGACCGTCGCCAAGTGGTTAAGGCACAGGGTTGTGGCCCCTGCATGCGTGGGTTCGACTCCCATCGGTCACCCCATATACGAAGTTCGAGGTTCGAAGTTGGAGGTTCGAACCTTTTTAATGCGAATCCTAAAGCCCCCATCCGCAGGGATGGGGGCTGTTATTTTTTATTAGAGTTGTACGCCAGGTAAGACTTCGGTCAAAGGAGTATAGGGCAGATCCAGAGCCTCAGCTACTGCCTGATAGGTCAGCTTACCATCGACAGTATTAACTCCACGGGCCAGAGGCTTGCTTTCCCGTACAGCTTTTTCCCAGCCTTTGTTGGCCAGTTCCAGAGCATACGGCAAGGTAACATTGGTCAGGGCAAAAGTAGAAGTTCGGGCCACAGCACCAGGCATGTTAGCTACAGCATAGTGAACCACACCGTGTTTTTCGTAAACCGGATCACTGTGAGTGGTTACCCGGTCAATAGTTTCTACTGAACCACCCTGGTCAATGGCTACGTCGACGATTACGGAACCGGGTTTCATTTGCTTGACCATTTCTTCGGTAACCAGTTTGGGCGCCCTTGCTCCCGGAATCAGAACCGCCCCGATGAGCAGGTCAGCAAAACGCACAGCCCGTTCGATGTTGTAGGAGTTAGACATCAGGGTTTTAATGCGGCCACCGAAAATATCATCCAGGTAACGGAGACGGTCAGCGCTCTTGTCAATAATGGTTACCTGAGCACCCATACCCATAGCCATCTTGGCAGCATTGGTACCTACCACACCGCCACCGATAATCACTACATCAGCAGCAGGTACCCCGGGCACACCGCCCAGCAGGATACCCTTGCCACCCTGGGGTTTTTCAAGGAAACGGGCACCGATTTGCACTGCCATCCGGCCGGCCACTTCAGACATGGGAGTCAGGAGGGGCAGGGTGTGGTTGTCCAGCTCAACGGTTTCGTAAGCAATGCCCACTACCTTCCTGGCCAGCAGGGCCCGGGTCAGTTCCGGTTCGGGAGCCAGATGCAGATAGGTGAACAAGACCTGGCCTTCTTTGAAAAGGTCATATTCCTGCGGCAGGGGCTCTTTTACCTTCATAATCATATCGGCAGCAGCAAATACTTCCTGAGGAGTGGCCAGAATTTCCGCCCCAGCAGCAATGTATTCTTCGTTGCTAATACCGCTGCCTGCACCGGCATTGTTTTCAATTACTACCTTATGCCCGGCAGCTACCATTGCCTGGACACCTGCCGGAGTAATAGCAACCCGGTTTTCATTATTTTTAATCTCTTTGGGTACACCAATAATCATAAAAAACATACCTCCCTTGAATTTCTGCACCATCTACTATTGCAAAAATTGTGCCGATTTGTCGAATAGCTTATTAATAAGGTTCCCGGTTCCCATTCTTTTATTTTGGCAATATTAGTTTCCAATTATGGCAACGAAAATTGCCGATGGCAAGATTAGTTGCCATCGGCCAGCTGATATTTCTTGATTTTATTTTGCAAGGCAGTGTGAGATAGCCCTAGCGCTTTAGCCGCCTGGCGCCCACTTTTATACCGACTGAGGGCCTGACGTATAACTTCTTTCTCCACTTCAGCAACAATTTCAGCCAAAGTGCGCATTTCCCCAAAATTGTTTCTGGGAAGGGTTGAGCGCACTTCCTGATTTCTTTCCAGGAGTATATGCTGTTCCTGCAGACGCGGACCCGCTGCCAGATTCATAGCCCTTTCAATTACATTTTCCAGCTCGCGGATATTGCCTGGCCAGTCATAACTCTCCAGCCGCTTCAGAGCCTGAGGTTCAATGACCTGGACATTTTTGTCCAGGCGCTGGTTAAACTTTTCAATAAAACTTTTCACCAGACCGGGGATATCTTCTTTTCTCTCGCGCAAGGGGGGCAAATATAGAGGGACAACATTTAAACGGTAGTAAAGGTCTTCCCGAAAACGCCCATTTCCAATCATTTCCTCCAGGTTGCGATGGGTAGCACAGATGATGCGGACATCTACCGGAATTTCCTCTTGCTCCCCAATTCTTCTCACTCTCCCTTCCTGCAATACTCGCAAAAGCTTGGCCTGCAGATGGGGAGATAGTTCTCCGATTTCATCAAGAAAAAGGGTACCCTGGTGTGCAAATTCGAATAGCCCCTGTTTACCGCCTTTTTTGGCCCCGGTAAAAGCTCCTTCGCCATAGCCAAACAATTCCGCCTCCAGCAGGGAGTCAGGCAGGGCAGCGCAGTTAATAGGGACAAAGGGCTTGCCCCGCCGCCGGCTAGCCATGTGGATGGCCCGGGCCAGCAGTTCCTTCCCCGTACCGCTCTCCCCCCTGATTAAGATAGTGGAATTGCCTCTGGCTACGGTCTGCGCCAAATCGATTAGGGGGCGCAAGGAGGGACTGGTCTTGAGAATATCTGCAAAAGTGGTCATTGGCGGCTGGGTTACCGAGTAAACCAGCTGTCTGACCTCACTCATATCCTTGATACTGGCTACCACCCCGATAACCCGGCCCTTTTCATCTTTAATCGGACGTCCGGTAGTCAGGAAGTGCAATCTCCCCCGCCTGGTATTGAGAATCATTTCTTTATGGGAATAGGGCTGCCCATCCTGCAAGCATTTGAGCATGGGAATATCCGGGCTTAAAATTTCCGCTACCGGTCGGCCCAGAGCTTCCTGCCGCTTAATGCGGAAAATAGTTTCCGCTACCGGATTAATGGTTACGATTTTGCCCTCCTGATCGATAGCCAGAATACCATCACTGATGGAATCCAGCAAGGCCTGTAAGTGCCATTCCCGTTCCTGGTGGGGCATGCGCTCAATCAGTTCGACGTCCTTGACTCCTTCCACCTTATGCAATAGCAGGTTAATCCGGCTGAAATCCAGGCCCGTCGGCAGTTCCGCTTCCATAAACATAACATTGGGGGAAAGTTCAAGAGTAATGATGTTAACTTGTTGCAGGGAAAGCTCCCTGGCTATATCAGACAAAATCCCTACCCGATCCTGGTAGACAATGCGAAATCGCAGTATAGCCATAATTCCCCTCCTAGCAGGGTCGGCGATACTCTTCCGGCAATTCGGCAAGATAATTTAAAGCAAAGGCATCTTTAGGATTAAATTCCAGTGCCTTATAGAAACATTTAGCAGCATCCTCCAACTGACCCCGCTTCTGATACACCAGGCCCAGGTTTGTCCATAAACCAGCATCCTTAGGTTGTTTAGCAATAGCCAACCAGAGATAATCTGCTGCTTTTTCCAGTTCTCCCTGGACAAAAAGACACATAGCCAGCTCATTGTAAGCGGAAATAAACCAGGGAGCCTGTTTTACTGTTTCGCTTAAAACAGCAATCGCTTTATCATATTCCTCTAGATAACGATACGTCAGCCCCAGGTAGTATTTTGCTTCCCACCAGTCGGGATATTTTTTTACCAGGGGTTGAAGCAGCAAAGCTGCCTGCTTCAGTTTGCCCTGAGCCAGTGAAGCTCGCCCGCTTTTAAACTGGGATTCTACCAGTTCTATTCTATCGATATCATTGATTAATTGCTCAATCTCCGCCTCTACTTCTGCCGGCACTCCCAGCTCCCGGGCTTTTTGCCAGGCTTCTTTAGCCTCAGCCCAGTCGCCTAGATGACGATAAACAAACCCTAGACGGTACCAGGGCAGAGCCCAGTCCCCTTTAATACAAATCGCTTTTTCCAAATATTCTTCCGCTTTTTCCAGCATTTCTTCCCTTTTGCTGTTTTCATTAGCCCTGGCCGCTTCTTCAAGAAAATACATGCCATAATTATAGAGCAACTCCGGCTGATTGCCATCTAGACGAGCAGCTACCTGCCAGTAGCGTAACGCCCAGTCTTTTGCACCTTTTTCAGCAGCTTTTGCTCCTTCTGCCACCAGTTTTTCCGCCAGGTTGGGGTCATAATTCTGAAGAAACTCCCAGTATTTCTGGTGGTTTTCCGGGTCGATTTCCTCAGCCAGCACATATACCATTCCTTTAATGAAGTAAGCCCAGGGAATACCCTTATCGTTATTGAACATATAAGCAAGGTCTTCCTGCACCACAGGCAAGGGAAACCTCTCGTCAATCACCACATTCCCTATCATCTCTTTTTCTCCCGCTTGTAGATAAAAGTATTCAATCACCATGACAACCTCCCCTACTTATGTTGAAGCAATAATGCTAAAATCCCAGCTCCAATCAATGGTCCTACCGGTACCCCCCGTAACAGGGCCACACCCATGACTGTACCGATGATAATCCCTGTTGCCGCCTGAGGCAGGTCGGATAATAAATGGACTCCACGCCCCCCAAGATAGGCAACCAGTACCCCAACTGCAATCCCCAGCAAACCGGAAGAACTGCGCACTGTTTGCCAGATGGTTTCTAGAGAAATCGCCCCACTGGCCAGGGGAGCCAGTACCCCGATAGTCAGAACTATTACCCCTAGTTCCAGCCCGTGTTTTTCTATGAGGGGAAACAGCTTGTCCAATTTAAGTAAACGCAAGGCCAGTAATAAACAGGCTGCCAGAGCAACCGTATTATTCCGGCCCAGTATCCCTAAAGCCAGTAAAATTAACAAAAGGATATTTTGCCCCATATCCATCTCTCCTAATGTTGATGCACAATAAAAATTGTGAACATCCCTACTACCAGCCCAATGGCCCCATACCAGGGATGATTGCGGTAGGACTTGGGAATCAACTCCAGGGAGGCGATATAGATCATGGTCCCGGCCACTACTGCCATAATAAACCCATCGAAACGAGCAATCAGGCTATCAGCCAGCAGGCCCAATAAGGTTCCCAGGGGGGTAAAAAGCCCAACCAATGAAGTCATGGCTATCGTTTTCACCAGGCTCTGCCGGGCCAGACGCCAGGGCACGGCAATAGCCATGCCGATAGGAATATTATGCAGGACTACAGCCAGCAAAATAGCCTCTCCCAGGTGTTCCCCAACCGTGAAGCCAACCCCCACTGTCAATCCCTCAACCAGGTTATGCAAGGCCGTTCCTAAAGCCACCAGGAACCCCAGTTTCCATAAATGGACCGGGTTAAGATTGGTATGATCCAGGTGGATACAGCAGCCACAATCCGGTTCTTTGCTGCTGGCTATCTCCTTTTCCACCTCCGGATCAAAA
The DNA here is from genome assembly GCF_002049255.1 of Carboxydocella sp. ULO1. Lineage (NCBI taxonomy): Bacteria > Bacillati > Bacillota > Clostridia > Eubacteriales > Clostridiales Family XVI. Incertae Sedis > Carboxydocella > Carboxydocella sp. ULO1. The sequence goes on from NZ_BDLQ01000058.1 coordinate 70,222, forward strand.
CCATGGGTATGGTGGGCAATCCTGTCCATACCGGCCAGGAAAAGAAAGCCAAGGCAAACACCGATGATAGTCCGCGGCCAGCCTGCTGTTTCCATAGCTTCTGGCAACAGATCTGTACCAATCAATGCTGCCATTACCCCGGCGGCAAAACCCAGAAAAGCTGCCATCAATTTCTGGTCCGGCTTGCTAATCTGATAAGCCAGGATCGCACCCAGAGTAATAGTTAAACCCGCCGCTAAACTCATACTGAGATGTAGTAACAATCTATCACCCTCTTCAATAGCTTTACCATAACATATTAGTTAACTCTTGTCCATAATTACAGGAAAAAGTTATACCCACCCTAGCTGCGGTGGGTATAAACCTCCAGGATGAACTGTTGTAATAAAATGTTATCCTGCTCACTACCGGGTAACAATAGCCGCAAATCCACCTGCCATTTACAGGCAAGAGCCGCCAGTAAGCGGGCCAGGTCTCCCCAGTTTTTTCCGTAAATTTTACCTTCTGCTACATTTTGCAGCAATTGCTGCAACAGCTCTGCCTTAAGCCACTGGCTCAGCTGTTGACCGTCTATCGCCAGCAAATAACGGGTTGCAGCCAGAATCACCCTGGGCGCAAAACTGGTTAAGAGTGGTCTGATGTTGTTCAACCTGATGGGATTTCCTTCCCGGGCCAGCTGTTCCAGTACCCCCTCCCAGTCAGGGGGATTCCTGGTCTCCAGCAAATGTCTTTCCAGCTCGTCATAACAGCCCAGTCGTCCCAGGATAGCCATGGCTATCTGGCGCAGCTGCACATCCTTTTCCTTACGCAGGATTTCCAGCAATGCCGGTACAGCTTCCTCCCCAACCAGCTCCCAGAGGTCTACCGGTATTTGCAGCTGTTTATCACTGGCTTCCTTCAAAAAATCCAACCAGTCAGTTAACCAGTGGAACTGCCAGGCTCTTTTGAGCAGGCCTATGATTTCTTTCTGTCCTGCCGGTTCAGATTGTAACAGCATAGCTAACCAGCGATCCAGTGCCTCTTTGTTCCCTGAATCCCAGGGAGAATAATACTGTCCCCAGGCCAGCAGGGGTTCATCTTCTTCCAGGTCCAGTCGACTTAACTGACAATCCATTTCCCGGATAGCCAGCCGCATTACCAGCCGCTGGTCCCGCCGCAAAGACCAGAGCAAATGCCGTTGTTCCTCTTCCCCCAGATTTTCCATCAGGGCATTGAGAATAGCCAGACGTACCCGGGATGGCTGCTCAGTCTGATATAATAAAGGCTGCAATAGCTCAATACTATCCACTTCCGGCAGGTAACTGAGACAATAGGCAGCCTTTTCCCGCACATAGGGAGATGGGTCCGCCAGCCCCTGTTCCACCATTTCGATAAGCTGAGTACGGCTCAGCCCTTCCACTTTCTGAACATCCGGGTTGGCCAGAGCAAAACAAATTATTCGGTAAACCATGCCCCGAACATAGACACGAAAATCCCGCAAAGCCTGCTGTAACCATTCTCCACGGATAGAGCAGCCTACCGCCAGAAGCTCTACTGCTCCCTGCCTAACCGGCCATTCAGGATGTCCCAACCAGCTGGCCGCTTCTTCCGCCACAACCTGGGCCACCAGCTGATCTCCCTGCCGCCGCAGATGTTTTATGCGCTTGGCCCACCAGCGGGTCTTGGGTATACTTCCCGCCAGAATCAGGCGACGACTGAATTCCCGGGCCAAATCCGGGTCTTCAGCAAACTGGTCCAGGGCCTGATGAATCTGCCAGGAACGGCATTTAAACTCCCCTAAAATAGCAGTCAGTTCCAGCAATTTTTCTGCTGCAGCAAAATCAGCTTTACTGGTGCCCTCTATCAGTTGCTGTAAAGTCTGCTGAAAATTCACGGTTATCACCTTCACTTTCCGGTGATAACTATTTCGACGTTTACGAACCGAATTCCTTCAGTAAATTTTCATTTAAACTGGCATTCGCAGTAAAAAAAGAAGGTAAAGCCAGCAAAATCACCATTATACTGGTAATACTTACGGCCCCTAAAAGCATAAAGGCCACCATAATCTGATACTTTACTGCTACCAGAGGAGAGACTCCGCCCAGAATCAGCCCGGTCATCATGCCTGGCAGCTGTACCAGGCCCAGAGTGCGCAAACCATCAATGGTAGGGAGCATCCCCGTCTTGATGATCCGGGGGCGAATCTCTGCTACACTCTGGGCAATGGTAGCACCCAGATAGAGGGCGTTCATTATCTCTTCCCTTTGTTGCCCCATGCTCTCTTTCATGTTTTTCAAAACCAATCCGCTGGCTACCATAGCATTGCCGGCCAGCATTCCGGCCACAGGAATCATTTCTTTAGGAGTAGCTTTAATAGCTCCTGTAAGCACTAATACCAGCAACGGTACGGCCACCCCGGTAGCAATGGACAGTATGGTTATCCGTTTTACCCGCGGTATCCCCTCTCCTCTTCGAGCCGCATTTCCTCCAGCGACAATAACCATGATTCCGATCATGGCAAGAGTAAAATACCAGCGGTTTCGGGCAAAAACCCAGTTAAGTAACATTCCGATGACCAGAAGCTGGATTACTGCTCGTCCCACACCCGCCAGCATTTCCTTTTCCAGCCCCAGGCGAAAAGCTCTGGATAAGAACAAAGCCAGTATTACCAGACTGGAAGCCAATACCAGGGCCAGGTTATTCATGAAAAACCCCCCCTTGCTTCAAGTGGAGAACATTCCCCATTCGCTCCAGTTGCCTGGGATCGTGACTTATCCAGAGGCAGGCTCCTCCCCGGGCACAATAGCGGCGAATTATTTTTTCCACTCTGAGACTATTGTCCTCATCCTGGGCTGAAGTAGGTTCGTCCAGGAGCAACACTTCTGGTTCCAGCAAAAGGGCACGGGCCAACGCCAGTCTCTGCTGTTGCCCACCCGATAACAGTTCAGCCCGTTGCTCCGCCGCAATTTCCGGTAAGCCCAATTCAGCCAGCAAGTCCCGGGCAGTCGACCAGCTAAAACTTTTTCCCCGCCAGAGCAGGGGTTTTTGCAAATTCTCCGCCACAGTACCTCGAAATAAAAAAAACCGCTGCGGCACCAGAACCATCTGATGCCTCAAACTTATCGGATCAATAGTAGTTATGTCCCTGCCATTAAACCAGATCGTTCCTGCTGGTGGCTGCCAGTAGTTGATAAGATAATGTAACAAGGTACTTTTTCCCGTACCAGAAGGACCACTTATCAGCTTCCATTCCCCGGCATTAAGTTGAAAAGAAAGATTATAAAAAAGGGGCGGAATGGTCAGCCCCTTCACTTCAAGTTTGGATGAAAGCATACAAACTCGCCTCCTCAGCTGCTGTCAGCGGCCGGGCCTCCCCTGGAGCCAGTGCCGGATCCAGCTGCAAAGGGCCCATACTCATTCGCTTTAAATAGATTACCTTTAGTCCCAGAGCTGCGAACATGCGCTTAATTTGATGATATTTTCCCTCATGGATGGTAATCAGCCCTTCTCCCGGAGTTTCTGCCCGTAGAATCTCCAGCCGGCCAGGTTGGGTCAGGTAGCCATCTTCCAGCTCTACCCCCTGCTCAATAGCCTTTTGCTCCCTTTCCCCCAGCGGACCATCCACCCGCACCAGATAGGTTTTATCCACATGATGTTTGGGAGCTAGCAGGCGATGCGCCAGCTGACCATCAGTAGTCAGGAGAAGGAGCCCTTCAGTATCTTTATCTAATCTTCCCACCGGGAAAAGATTCGGTCGCCGCCACTCAGCCGGCAATAGATCCAGCACCGTCCTTTCTCGCCGGTCGGTAGTGGCCGTAATCACACCAGACGGCTTGTTCAGCAAATAATGAAAATGCCGCCGATAAGTAAGGCACTGGCCATCTACGGCCAGACAACAGCTCTCCGGGTCGATGGGTTCACCTGGGTCATTGGCTAGCCGCCCGTCTACCGTAATCTTGCCAGCCTTAATTAAGCCTTTGACTTCTTTTCTGCTGCCCAGACCCAGATGGGCCAGAATCCTGTCTAAGCGTTCCCGAGCCACTGTTCAAATTCCTCCATTGTCATCAAAACTTCTCGGGGTTTACTGCCTCCATAACTGCCCACTACTCCCATTTGCTCCATGATATCGATGAGCCGTGCAGCCCGCGTATACCCGATGCGGAAGCGGCGTTGCAAAAGGGAAGCAGAAGCCTGACCATATTGAATAACCAGACGGATAGCTTCCGGCAGCAATTCATCCTCTTCCTCCAGGTTTTTGCCTTCATTATTGTTGTCTTCGCTACCAAAACCCACCAGATAATCAGGCACGCCTTGCTGGCGCCAGAAGTTAACCAGTCTTTCAATCTCCCGGTCACTGACAAAGGCGCCCTGTACCCGGCGCGGTTTGGGTTGTCCCAGGGGGAAGAAGAGCATATCTCCCCGGCCCAGCAGTTTTTCTGCTCCAGCCATATCTAAAATGGTGCGGGAATCTACCTGGGAAGATACGGCAAAGGCTATACGGCTAGGGATATTGGCTTTGATAATACCGGTAATTACATCTACCGATGGCCGCTGGGTAGCGATGACTAGATGTATCCCTGCCGCCCTGGCCATCTGGGCCAGCCGGCAAATGTATTCTTCCACTTCCTTGGAGGCCACCAGCATCAGGTCTGCCAGCTCATCAATCAGCACCACAATCAGGGGCAAAGGCTGTTCCTGGCGGGATACCAGCAGTTGATTATAGCTTTCCAGATTGCGCACACCACTGGCAGCAAACAGGCTATAGCGGTTTTCCATTTCAGTTACTACCCATTTTAGCGCAGCAGTAGCCTGTTTGGGATCAGTTACCACCGGAGCCAGCAAGTGAGGGATGCCATTGTAAACTGATAGCTCCACCATCTTGGGGTCAATCATCAGGAACTTGACCTGCCAGGGCTGGGCTCTGAAGAGGACGGAGGCAATCAGGGTGTTCATACAAACCGATTTTCCCGAACCAGTAGAACCAGCAATCAGCAGGTGAGGCATGCGGGCCAGGTCAGCTACCACCGTTTCCCCGGCAATATCCTGGCCCAGGGCCACCGCCAGCGGCGAAGGATGCTTGCTTACCTGGGGATCCTCCAGCACCTGGCGAAAATAGACGGGCCGGGCCTGGCGATTAGGTACTTCAATGCCCACCGCCGATTTGCCAGGGATGGGAGCTTCAATCCGAATATCGGCTGCCGCCAGACTGAGGGCCAGATCGTCGGCCAGACCAACAATCCGGCTGACCTTAACCCCCGGTGCCGGTTGCAATTCATAGCGGGTAATGGTCGGTCCACGGCTGAAATCGGTAACCTGAGCCTTGATGCCAAAATGAGACAGAGTCTGCTCCAGCAAGGCAGCGTTTTGAAGGATTTCCTCATCATCATCGTTGGCAGTCTGTTCTGTCGGTGGCAAGGTAAGAAACTCCAGAGGAGGCAGTACTGACTGCGGTTCCTGCCAGCTGGCTCCCGCCTCCTTGCTGATCTCTAGCGGCTGAAGCGGTTTCTCTTCTGATTCAGTCTGCACTACTGTTTCTTCAGACTCTTCCCCAGCTGCTGTTTCAGCATCCCATCCCTCCAGTTCTTCCCAGGCACTGGTCAGAGCCAGTAACTCATCGTCAGTCAAGAGCCGGGTAGGGGACATGTCTTCCTGAAAAGATTCTGTGATAGTCTCCGCCACAACCGGGGCCATTTCCATGGCCGTTGCCTGTGCCGCCAGTATTTCCCCTTGCCTTTTTTCCGCTTCCTTTTGTTTTTTTCGCTCCAGTTCTTCCAGCAACACGGGACGCCGGTAGCTAAACAATTCCTCAAACTTGGATACCGACAATCCCTGAGCCGGACTGCGTCGCCCCGCACCCGGACTCACCCCAGTATCCTGGTTAGCCGGCGGTGTAACCGGTCTGGCTTTCTCCGTAGCCGGCTGAGATGCTGATTGCCCCAGATTTTTAATATAGTCAATCAGATCCCGCCCTTTTGGAGCCGGAATCTCCCGATAAAATCTCGGTTCCTCTCCCATGTTCCCTGAAACCTCCTTACTTCCGGTCTGTCGCGGGCAGATAACTGGCAATAACGGCCGCAGAATGCTGCAGTTTCTCCTTTTCCTCCGCAGTCAGATTGAGCTCCAGCACCTTGATTCTTCCCTGCCGGCCAATCACACAGGGAACGCTGAGACAAACATCCCGCAAGCCATATTCCCCCTGCATGAGGCTGGATACCGTCAGAATAGAGTGTTCATCCCGCAGGATGGCCTCACAGATACGCCGGACCGCCAGCCCAACTGCATAATAGGTTGCTCCTTTGGCCTGGATAATCTGATAAGCAGCATCCCGAACCTGGCGGAACATTTCTTCCCGCTTTTCCTGACCACAGCCCTGGCCACAGGCCAGACAGTAATCATCCAGCCGGATACCGCCAATATGTACTGAGCTCCAGGCAGCCAGCTCACTATCCCCGTGTTCACCCAGAATATAACCATGAACATTGCGGACATCTACTCCGCAATGCTGGCCCAGCACGTGCCGAAAACGGGCACTATCCAGTACCGTACCCGAACCCAGCACCCGTTCAGGACTGAGGCCAGAAAGCTTCCATGCCTGGTATGTGAGAACATCTACCGGGTTGGTTACCATTAAAACCAGCGCCTCCGGTGCCTGCTCCAGAATGGGCAGCAGAGCCTTTTCCACAATCCTGGTGTTTTTATCTACCAGATCCAGCCGGGTTTCCCCGGGTTGCTGGGCTGCCCCGGCAGTGAAAATGATAATATCCGCTTCCCGGCAATCAGCCAGGTACCCGGCCCTCAGTCTGGCAGGAGGAACAAAGGAAGCCCCATGGGCCAAGTCCATAATTTCCCCTTCTGCTTTCTGCCTGTTTATATCATACAAAACCAGTTCAGAGGCAATGCCACTGATTAGCAAAGCATACGCGGTGGTGGCTCCTACATTGCCTGCTCCGACAATTACTATCTTGTTGGTTTTTTCCATCAACCTCCACCTCCATCTTTAATATTTTACCACAAAAAACCCTGGCCTCTCAAAAAAATTGAAGGGAGCCGCAGCTCCCTATTTCAAACGCATCATTTCCTTGAAAGCAGTGCAGTTCATGCAGTTATGGCGCTTGGCATCCTTATCTCCCTGTTTGACACCTCCACACCAGGTGCCACTAATCAACCAGCAGCGCAGCTCTTCGTTTTGGTAGGCTGGACACATTTCCTTGCGCTCAGTGGGACAGTTTTTGATTTCCCAGCAGGGGCGTTCAATGGGATAAAGCTGAAACTCTCCCAGACATTCCCGTAATTTCTCGGAAATAGTCTGTAAGTCGGTAGCCATTTTCGCTACTTCCCCGGTCGTACGATTCATTTCCTGGGCGGTTGCAGCCATTTCTTCACTGGCTGCTGCCTGGGCCTCTACTGCCATGGCCACTTCGGCCAGGGCGTTGAGAACCTGAGCGGAATTGGCAGCCATTTCTTCAGTAGAGGCCGTATTTTCCTCGGTTATAGCTGCCACATTGCTGACGGCTTTCACCACTGACTCATTGGCTTCTGCCATTGCCGCCAGAGATTGGACCATTTCCTGCATCACAATCCCAGTCTGTTCCAGGTTGGCCAGAATATCCGCTAAAGCCTGCCCGGCTCCAGCCGCCAGTTCTACTCCGCTGGTTACCTCTTTCTGACTGCGTCCCATGGCATGAACGGCTTCTTCGATACCGGACTGGATATTGTTGATCAGCTGGGCGATTTCCTTTGTCGCCCGGCCTGACCGTTCTGCCAGTTTTCGTACCTCATCGGCGACTACCGCAAAGCCTTTACCATGCTCACCGGCTCTGGCTGCTTCTATCGCTGCATTTAGAGCCAGCAAGTTGGTCTGCTCCGCGATTTCATCAATTACCTGAATAATATTGCCGATCTGGGTGGAATGTTCCCCTAATCTGGCCACCACCACCCCTACTTTTTCTACCTCAGTCTGGATGCGCTGCATACCAGCAATAGTTTCTTCCACTGCCTGTCGCCCGCTTTGGCCGGAATTCAGGGTGGTCTGGGCAGCCAGCTGTAACTGCTGCAAAGCCATTTCCAGCTGGGCCAGCCGACCTGCCATCATCTCCGTCAGACGGGCTGTTTCACTGACATGGCTGGCCTGTTCCTCCGCTCCTCTGGCGATCTGGTCGATGGCTTCCGCCAGCTGCCGGGCCAAATCAGTTACTTCCTGCAACTTGGCTGATTGCTCATTGGTACCAGCTGCTACCTCATTAACCGCTGTTGCCAGCTGGCTGGTGGCTGCCGCTGCAGTCTGAGCTGCCTGGGCCAGCAATTTGGACCGATCTCCTATTTCATAACTGTTCTCTTTCAGGGAATGGATAATACCCTGCAAATGGGTCCCAATCCCATTGATGTCTCTGGCTAAATCCGCAATCTCGTCCTTTCCGTCTATGTCCGCCTGTACCGTCATATCGCCCACCCGTACCCGTGCTGCTACTTTCTGCACTCTTTCCAGCCGGGGCAGGATACGGCCCAGCAAAAGCCAGCCTGCCAGAAAGGCCCCGATAATCATCAGCAATCCGAAAACAAGCACAAAAGCAGGAGTTGCCAGACCGGTAAAGGCCGCTACCGCTTGTACCACTCCCATTAACCAGAAGGCAATGACACTATACCAAATCTGCCGCTTAATAGTCATTCCGCTCCCCCCGTTTAAAAATCCTAATGTTCACAATTCGACATTTTCCGAGCAATTCCTGTCGAAAGAAAAGAAAAAATGAAAAGAAAAAATAAGGTTGTTTTTCTATTAATACGGGTCTATAATGAATACTATCGAGTTTTTCTGGCAGGTGAATATCTATGCAGCAACGTACTTTCCAGTTGGCCGTTCTAGCTTTGAACCACTTCTGGATCGATTTTTATATGAATTTTGTACCCCCTCTCCTTTATCTACTGGGAAAGGAGAGAGGATTAACTCTGGGCCAGCAGAGTACCCTGATGCTGGTCCTTTCCATGTTTTCCGCCACCCTGCAACCTTTGCTGGGCCTGTGGGCAGACAGCCGGGGCAAAGGCTGGCACCTGGCCGTAACAGGTGCTATTATTTCCCTGGCCATGACAGCAGTAGCCTGGGTGCCGGGATTACCCTTTATGCTGCTGGCCGTTTCTCTGGCCGGTATGGCCAACGCCCTCTACCACCCTCTGGGTTCGGTAGTAACCACCCAGGTAGCAGCATACAATAAAGGCTCTGTTCTATCCGCTTACATAACAGCTGGCAGTCTGGGCTACGCTTTTACCCCTGTTATCGCTGTACCCATAGCCTTGCATTATGGTCTGGTCAGTACGGCCTGGCTGGCCATCCCGGGCGTGATTACCTCCCTGTTGCTGGCAATTTCCTCTGTTGCCAGTGTGCGCATTAACCCGCAGTCTACCACCAGTGCGGCTTCGCTTCTGCGCCAGCAGTGGCGGCAGCTGCCTTTAATGCCTTTAATTTTGTTAAACCTGATTGTCAGTTTGCGCTCCTGGATTCAGATGGCTTTTAACAGTTTTGCCGTTCAGCTGATGGTAGAAAAAGGCTATCGGGGCGAAATCGCCGGTCTCGCTCTCACCTGGTTTCTCTTTGCCGGTACCATCGGCACCTTGATGGCCGGCCGCTGGGCTGACCGCTGGGGGGCCCGGCGGGTGTTCTGGTTCAGCATGAGTGCGGCCGTGGTTTTCCTGGGCCTTACTTTAGTCAGCAACGGCTGGCTATTATGGCTGAATCTGGGCCTGCTGGGTGCTGCCCTTTCCGCCTCTTTCCCTCTGACTATCGTTATGGCCCAGGAGCTGTTACCAGACTTTGCCGGTATGGCTTCCGGCATGATGCAGGGCCTGGGCTTTGGCCTGGGCAGTCTCGGCCTTTTTTTGACCGGGCACCAGGCCGAAAGCTCTGGTCTTATCCCGGCTCTAACCTGGCTACTGGCACCTGCCCTGCTTGCCTTGCTGTTGCTGTTCCAGTTTAATCGCTATTCCTTACAAACGAAAGCCAGGCAATAATTCTTCCAGTCTTTGAGCCTAATAGTTCCCGAAAAAAAATGGCCGCTCGCTGCGGCCAATCTTTTAACCCCATTTGCCTTTACTGATATGCCCCACTATTTCCGCTTTAATAGCCTGTCTCAGTTCCCAGGCACAGGTTTTGGCTCTGGTGAAAATGCCCACACAGGGGGGATCAAGGTTAAGTTCAATCCCTTCCTCGGCCAGAGCCAGAACATGGTCCAGAAGACCTGCCAGTTCCATATGTATGTCATTGGTCCGCCGGGCCTTTAAAATCAGATCCACCGTCTCCTGGGGAACCTGACTGAATTTCTCTTTCGGGGCACCGCACTTGGGGCAATTATCGGGAGCCTGTTCTCCATCATAGATATATCCGCAAACACCGCATTTCCACATCATCTCTCTTGCCTCCTCTCGAAAACTTAGCATTCCCTGGGCATAGGTTTGTAATAGCTGCGCTCATGGCCACAGAGCGGGCAAACTGCTGGCGGTTCGTTGCCTTCCCAGATATAACCGCATTCCCGGCACTGCCAGTGGATGGTTTCCGGTTTTTTCAGCAGAGTGCCTTCTTCCAGCTGTTTCAATAACTGCTGGAAGCGTTGGGCATGAAATTTTTCCACTTTCTGCACTTCCGCAAAGAAACGGGCCGCTTCCTCTTCTCCTTCTTCCCGGGCCACCCGTTCAAATTCCGGATACATATCCTGCCATTCATAGGTTTCCCCTTCGATGGCCGCTTTCAGATTCATTTTGCTGTCACCCAGTTTTTTCAGCAGTTTAATAATAACCTCGGCATGCTCTTTTTCGTTTTTGGCAGTCTCCTCAAAAATTTCGGCAATCTCCAGCCAGCCTTCCTTGCGGGCAATGCTGGCAAAAAAGGTGTACTTGTTGCGCGCCTGGCTTTCCCCGGCAAAAGCAGCTAAAAGGTTGGCAACAGTTTTTTTCTCGCTCATGCTCACCACTCCTTTGCTTTATTTAATGGCTTGTGCCATTACTTTTATCAAGGATGTGCAAAAAACCCTGGCCTTATGCCAGGGGAGGTAATGCCTGCAAATCATCTTCTACAAAAAACATCTGTCCGTCTTCCTCCAGAACCACCAGATAAATGCCTTTATCAATAGTTTGCGGGCAGCGGCGAATGGCACATCCATCAAAAGGAGTACCAAGCTCCGGCACTTTCAGCCCCTGGGCCCCCTGCCGCACCTCTTTTAATACCGGTACCAGGGCAGGATACTGACTCAGGGGGTAGGTTTCCACCTTGTCCAATGCTTCTCCTCCTTTACTGACAGCTTCTCCCGGTTTATATACTCTAATTCTACTTTTTCTGGCAAATTCCTGCTCTTGCTAAAAATTTATTACCGTTTCAGCCTGCAACATTTTTTCCTGGATGGTTGCCATATTGGAAACCTGGCCCACTACCAGTTTATCCTTGAGCTGATAATAATCCAGACAGGTGCCACAGGCCAGCAGATCTACGCCCCGTTCCGCCAGCACTTGCAGGGATTCCGCTGCCACCGAACCCTCTACCAGCAATTTCACTCCACTGTTCAGAAATAAAATGGCGCCAGGCAGTGCCTCAGCACTGGTCAAAGTATAAAAGAAATTCTTCATCAGCAATTTCCCCAGTTCCTCCGGGCCATTACCTAAAACCTCACTGGTAATCACCATTACCTTATTGGCCATTTGGGCTCTCCTCCTTTACAGTTAACGCTTTAATCATCTGATCTCTCCCCTGAAGTTTTTTCTGTTGCAAATTATAGCAGATTGGGAGAGCTGTTAGGTAAAGTATAATGATTTTTAATCAAGCGGTAATGCCCATAAATATTTTTTATGCCTGCAGCTTGCCTGACTTGCTGCAAAAAAATAGCCCCTAAAGCGGGGCGTTTCCTTTAAGCTATTCTTTCCAGATGCAGGCGTCTGGCCAGGGCTGCTTCATATAATTCCATGTATTCAGCGGCCGCTTTGTTCCAGGAATTATCTTCCCGGAGCGCCCCCAGCACCAGTTTACGCCAGAGATAAGGGTGATGCTGATAAATCTCCAGGGCCCGTTCTACCGCCCGCAAAAAGGCCCGGGCGTCATATTCAGCAAAAACAAAACCATTGCCGGTCTGGGTGCGGATATCAAAATCCTGGACAGTATCCGCCAGGCCACCGGTAGCCCGCACCACCGGGATGGTGCCATAGCGCAGGGCAATCAGCTGGCCTAAACCACAGGGTTCAAACCGGGAAGGCATCAGAAAGATATCGGCTCCGGCATAGATACGCTGGGCCAGCACCCCATTAAAGCCGATAAACACTCCCACCTTTTCCGGATAACGCTGTTTCAGCTGACGGAAAAACTGTTCATAGCGCGCCTCTCCCAATCCCAGCACTACCAGCTGGACATCCCGTGCCAGCAACTGGTCTGCGCTTTCTACCAGCAAATCCAGCCCCTTCTGCTCCACCAGCCGACTGACCAGCCCCATTACCGGCACATCCTGCACCGGCAGACCCAGTTCCTGTTGCAAAGCGTATTTGTTTTCCCGCTTCATTTCCGGTGAGTCGGCATCATAGTTGCGATAAATGCGCGGGTCGGTCCTGGGATCGAACTCGTGGAAGTTAATGCCATTGACGATTCCGGACAGGTCAGCCCCCCTCTTTCTCAATAACCCATCTAGCCTTTCCCCGTATTCCGGAGTCTGAATTTCCCTGGCATAGGTGCGGCTGACGGTATTGATTTTATCGGCATAAACCAGACCGGCCTTCAGGAAATTGAAACTGCCGTAAAACTCCACTCCCTCAGGATGGAATACCCGTTGCCGATCTACTCCCAGCCAATCCAGCAGATAGGGATCATGGTGGCCCTGGTACTGCAGATTGTGGATGGTAAAAATGGTGGAGATTTTCTCATAAAACGGCTGGGAGCGATATTTTTCCTCCAGCAAAAGGGCAATGGGCCCCGCTTGCCAGTCATTTAAATGAATAATATCCGGCTGAAAATCCAGCTGGGGCAGCATTTCCAGCACCGCCTTACAGAAGAAAGCAAATCTTTCCCCATCATCATGATGACAGTAAAAGCCGTCCCGGTCAAAATAGTGATAGTTATCGATAAAGTAAACCGGAATTTGTCGATGAATCTCCCCTAAATGAGCCTCGATATAGTTTTGCCGGACAATCGCTGTCTCCCGCCGCGGTCCAAATTCCACAGGAAAATCGGTGACAGTGCTCTGTTTTCCCACTTCCCGGTAGCGGGGTAAAACGATCCGCACATCATTACCCATAACCGCCAGGGCTTTGGGCAGGGAGCCCGCCACATCCGCCAGCCCCCCTGTCTTGGCAAAAGGAGCGACTTCTGCGGAGACCAGCAAAATCTTTAAATTCCGTTCCAGAAGCATAAAAAACCTCCCTCTTCTGACAGTTTCCGCTGTTAGTATGAGTCGGAAGAGGGAGGAACTATTTACAGCCGGCGAATTTTTTTCTCGCCCGTAGCTGTTCCCCCGACCACCAACTCTTCCAGCAAGATGGTAGGCTGAGCATCACTCACCGGAACCCCTTGTCCGTCTTTGCCGCAGGTACCGATGGCAAAGCCCCAGTCTTTACCCACCCGCTGTACCTGTTGCAGGGCCCGGGGCCCATTGCCGGTGAGGGTCGCCCCTCGGACCGGATACCTGATTTCCCCGTCCTCAATCAGATAGCCCTCAGCTACGTCGAAAACAAAATCCCCGTTGGTTGTATTTACCTGTCCGCCACCCATCTTTTTAACCAGCAAGCCATATTTCACATCCCGGATAATATCCTCCGGGTCCTCCTTACCAGGAGCGATATAGGTATTGGCCATGCGGGGAATGGGCTTGTAATGATAGCTCTCCCGCCGCCCATGGCCATTGGACTCCCGCCCTTCCTTGCCGGCGGTATGCCGGTCATAGAGATAATCCACCAGTACCCCGTTTTCGATCAAGGTTACCGGCTGAGCCGGAGTGCCTTCATCATCATAGCGGTAAAAACCATACTTGCCTGCTAAGGTAGCATCATCGGCCACCGTTACCAGGGGACTGGCCACCTCCTGGCCCAGTTTGCCCTGATAAACCGATAGCTGTTTTTGTACCAGGTCAGCCTCCAGGCCATGGCCACAGGCTTCATGGACCATGGTCCCCCCGGCTTCTCCGGCCATCACCACCGGCATTCGGCCTGCCGGAGCCGGTTTAGCCCCCAGCATCAGTACGGCTCGCCTGGCCGCATCCTGAGCCACAGCCGCTGGCTGTTCCTCCTGTAAAAACTCCCAGCCAACCACGCCGCCTACAGCATTATAACCGGTCTGGATGACTCCATCTGCTGCTGCGATAGCATTGACCACAAACCTGAGGCGCCGGCGTTCATCTTCCACCAGCTGGCCCTCACTGCTGGCAATCACTACTTTTTGTTTTACATCCCCATAGGTGACAGAAACCTGGCGAATCCGCTCATCGGCCTGACGGGCTGCCGTATTGGCGGCTAGCACCGCCTCTACTTTGTTTTCTACCGGAATCTGTTCCGGCAGTTCCTTGATTACCGGCGCCGGAACCCTGGCACTAGGTGTAGTCAGGTCAAACACATATGTACCAGGCTGGGCCCCCACCACCCCTTTGGCCGCCACCTGAGCCGCCTGTTCCAGACCGGACTGGGACAGGTCATTGGTATAGGCATAGGCGGTAGTTTCTCCACTGATTACTCGAATCCCGGCACCACAGTCAATCCCGGTATTAATCCGTTCAATCCGATTATCCTCACAGGTAATAATGGTGGTTTCCTTTTCCTCAAAAAAGATATCGGCAAAATCGCCACCCCGGGCCAGGGCCTTTTGCAAAACCGCCACCCAATCGGCGCGTTTCAGCATCATACCACCTCCGCAATTGCAGCTAAAATCAGCTGGCGATCCAGCTCCTTGACGATTTTCACTCCTCCGATGCGATCCGGCAGGATAAAAGTTAAACGCCCTTCCTCGCCTTTTTTGTCATAGAGCATGGCCTGCCAGAGAGCTTCCGGATCTACCCCCGGGGCCCGTACTGGTAAATTAAAGGCCGTAAGCAGCCGTTCCAGCCGTTCCAGTGCTGCCTCTTTCAGCCAGCCAGCCCGGACAGCCAGCCGGCTGGCCATGACCATGCCGACAGCCACTGCCTCACCATGCTTCCATTCCCGATACTGGCCCAGCGCCTCCAGGCCATGACCAAAAGTATGCCCAAAATTGAGGATAGCCCTTAGCCCCTGTTCCTGCTCATCCTGGCTGACCACCTGGGCTTTGATGCTGCAGGAGGCCTTGACCATTTCCTGTACCGGCTGAGCCTGTCTCTGCCAGATTCCTTCTTTATTTTGCTCCAGAAACTCAAAGAAAAACTCATTCCAGATCATACCATATTTTACCACTTCCGCCAGACCGGCTGCCCATTCCCGTTCTGGCAGGGAGTTTAAGCTATCGATGTCACTGACCACCAGCCGGGGCTGATAAAAAGCCCCGATCAGGTTTTTGCCTTTGGGGTGGTTGACTCCGGTTTTACCCCCCACACTGCTATCCACTTGAGCCAGCAAGGTAGTGGGAACCTGCACAAAATTGATACCGCGCATAAAGGTGGCAGCAGCAAAACCAGCCATATCGCCCACCACACCGCCACCGACGGCCACTATCCAGCTCTGGCGATCCAAACCGGCAACCAGTGCCTGATCATACAAGGTCTGGACCGATTCCAAAGTCTTATACTCTTCCCCATCCGGCAAAATCGCTACCCGCCAGGAAAAACCGGCTTCCCGCAAGCCTTTTTCCACTTCTGACCCGTATAAATCCCAGACCAGGGGGTTGGTCACTACCAGTGCCCGCCGCCCTTTACCCAGGGTGGCCAGGCTTTCTCCTATCTGAACTAGCAGCTGACGTCCCACCAGAATCTCATAGCTGCGCCGCCCCAGTTCCACTTTAACTTTTTCCACTCTTTTCACCTGCCATCCTGCCTTTTATCCATTCGACCAGCTCCCGGGCAATCTGCTCCGGTTCTTTGCTGGAGGTATCGATAATCACTTCTGCTACTGACCGATAAACCGGTTCCCGCAGGCTCATCAGCTCCTCAATGCGGGCCCGCACATCCCCTTTGGTCCTGAGCAGTGGCCGTTTCCGCAACTGCCGCATTTTTACCCGCTGGAAAATCACCTCCGGGGTGGCTGTTAAGCCAATGATTACCCCGTGGGCCCTCATCAGTTCCACATTTTCCGCCTTCAAAACCATACCGCCCCCGGTGGAAACTATTCCCGGCTGTCCTGCCCAGTCCCGCACAATCCGCTTCAGAGCCAGGGTTTCTTCCGAACGAAAGCGAATTTCCCCGTGTTTGCGGAAAATATCCTCAATAGAGAGGCCTGTTACCTTTTCAATTTCCTGATCAGTATCCACCCAGGGCCATCCCAGTATGGCCGCCAGCCGTCGGGCAACAGCGGTTTTACCGGTACCCATAAAACCTGTTAAAAATACCAGCACTACCCTCACCTACCTAAAGCCACTTTCAGATCCTGCCAGTTATCTCCACCATATCTCTCCAGAATTGCATCAGCCAGCACCAGGGCCACCATCGCTTCTACCACTACCAGGGCTGCCGGTACAGCGCAGATATCACTGCGTTCAATCGAAGCCAGATACGGCTGGTTGGTTTCGATATCCACACTGCGCAAAGGACGATAGAGGGTGGGAATGGGCTTCATTGCTGCCCGCACAATAATGGGCTCACCGTTACTGATACCGCCTTCAATCCCTCCCGCCCGGTTAGTCTCCCGGTAATACCCCCGTCCCTCTTCCCAGAAAATTTCATCATGCACTTCCGAACCAGGACGGGCTGCGGCGAGAAACCCCATCCCGATTTCCACCCCTTTGATGGCCTGGATACTCATTACAGCCTGCGCCAGCCGCCCGTCCAGCCGCCGGTCCCAGTGGACATGGCTGCCCAGCCCCACCGGTACTCCCAGGGCAGCTACCTCCACTACCCCGCCCAGGGAATCTCCTGCTGCCCGGGCTTCATCAATAGCGGCCATCATCTTCCGGCTGGCCTTTTCATCGGCACAAAAAACAGGAGACCGGGGTATCCGGCAAGCAATCTCCTCCCAGGTTAGGTCGGAAGTATCTGCGGTTACACCACCTATTGCTGTCACCTGCCCAACTAATTCTATTCCGGCTGCCCTCAACAAAGCCCTGGCCACAGCACCGGCTGCCACCCGGGCAGCTGTTTCCCGGGCCGAAGCCCGTTCCAGTATATTCCGCAGGTCCCCGTGTTTGTATTTTATGCCACCACTCAAATCCGCGTGACCAGGCCGGGCCCGGGTCACTTTTTTTTCTGTCCCGGTCCCTTCCGTCCGGGGATGGGGAGACATTATTTCCTGCCAGTTTTCCCAGTCCCGGTTGCGAATTAACAAACTGATGGGACTGCCCAGAGTCAGACCGTGCCTGATTCCGCTCAAAATTTCCACTTCATCCTTTTCTATGGCCATGCGCCCACCGCGGCCATAACCCTGCTGGCGGCGCCATAGCTGCTCATCAATCTCTGCTTTGGTCAGAGGCACCCCTGCCGGCATTCCTTCAATGATCACTGTTAACGCCGGCCCGTGGGATTCCCCGGCAGTTAAAAAGCGCAATCTCCTCATCCCTGCTCCTCCTCAACTCAAAAAAATAGCAGATAACATCATCCTGGATGTTATCTACTATTATGCCGCCAAAACCAGTATGTTGTCAATTTACACCTCCGGGGGCAAAAAATAAATTACCAGATTCAAGTCCAGTCGCTGCCCCTGTTCACTGGTACTGAGCTCCCCGGCCTGTACCCGGACAGCCCGGGGCAGTTTTTCCAGGTCGGCAAGAAAATCCCGCAAAGCCTGACGGCTGCCGCTTAAAGCCAGCGCCATCTGCACACTCTTGACCTTCACCCCGGCAACAGTTTGTTCCTCCTGCTGGGAATTGAGGCGCACCAGTTCCAGAGTGACCTGATGCTCCTGGGCCAGCTGGCGCAATTGCCCCAGCAGATCAGCCTGAGCCAGGCTGGAAGGCAAGCGCTTTTCCAGTTCCCGGCCCTGTTGTTCTAAGGCCAGGCTTTTCTGGACCACGGCTGCTTGCGCCTGTAGCTGCTGTTTTTGTTGCTGCAGAAGCAGCAGTTCCTGTTCCCGCAGAGCCTTTTTTACCTGCAAGGGCTCAATCCCATAGTAATAGGCCAGGGTAAAAACAAGCAATACTGCTGCCAGTTTAATCAACTTTTTTTCCCGCTCAGTCAGGGTAAAACTCAATCCCGGCAGTTTCATTGTCCTTCCCCTCCCTGACTGATGGTAAAGGCATAGCTACCCTGTTCAGCCTGACGCACCAGTTCCCTGACTACAGCAGCCTGCCAGTATTTATCCTGTTCCAGTTTGGCCTGGAAAGCCTCTATTGCCGCTGTATTCCGGCTCTCCCCCTGAAAAAGCCAGTCTGCCGGTGCCGGTCCAAATTTGATCCGGCTTAGTGTCAGTTCCGTTCCGGCATAGCCCTCCACTTTAGCAATGGCGCCCTGCCAGTTGGTAGGGTTTCCCTCCAGTTCCCGCCAGACCCGCTGCTGCACCTCAATCCTTTTGGCCAGGCGCAGCACCTGGTTCTGCTTCTCTACCTGGCTCTTCAACTGCTGTAATGCCGCTTTTTCCTGTTCCACAGCCTGGCCCAGGCTATATACCTGCCAGCCAACTATCCCCAGCCAGCCCAGCAACAGGATGCCCGCCCCCGTTATTAACCAGCGTTCCTGCAGGGCAAGGCCTTTGCGCTCCGGCTGCTGGGCCAGATGGGTTCGCGGTGCTAAAAGGTTAACCTGCATTTATTCCACCTCACTTAGGGCCAATCCAGCTACAACTGCCAGGGCCGCTCCCGTTGCTTCCATTTCCTTCTGTTTACTGCGGGCCTCCTGACTGATATCCAGCTTCAACAGCGGGTTCAGGGTTTCCACTGGCAGTTCCAGGCCCTCGGCCAGATAGGCAGCCAGGCCTTGCATCTGGGCTGTACCCCCGGAAAGATAGAGTTTGTCCACTTTTAGCTGACGATAACGAGTCTGATAAAACTCCAGAGAGCGTCTCAGTTCCATCACCAGCTGATCGATTACCTGTTGCACCACTTCCGTCTTGCGGTGCAGCAAAACCGTCAACCCGGTAGTCCCCAGGTCACCGGTCAGGTTGAGAATGGTTTTGGTATTTTCCGCTTCCTCCCAGGGCATCTGGAAGAAATCCACCAGGGCCCGGGTCAATCTCTCCCCGCCTATGGGCAGAGTACGGGTAAAGCGCAGTACTCCTCCGGCATGGACGGAAAAGGTGGTAGTGGTAGCCCCGATATCAGCCAGGGCCACTGCCCGTTCCGGCGCCTGCCAGCTGGAATCAAAGAGAGCGGCAGTGCGGGCCAGGGCCAGGGATTCCACATCCATTACTTTTAAGTTCAGGCCTGCTTCCCGGAACAATTGTTGCAGCTGTTCCACTACTGCAGTCCGGGCAGCCACCACCATGATTTCCTGTTTTTGCACCCCATCTTCCACCACTTTCCCCAGAGGCAGATAGTCCAGCATAACCTCCCGCACCGGAATGGGCAGATGGGCTTCCGCTTCCAGGGGCACCGCCATGGCCAGTTCCCGTTCCTTCATGACCGGCAGGGTAAAATGACGGATAAATACACTCTGACCTGCTACCGCCGTTGCTACCGGTAGCTGGGGCGGTACCCCTTCGGCCAGCTGGCGCAGGGCATCAGCCAGCAGGGGAAAATCCCTTATCCATTCCCCTTCCATGGCCCCCTGAGGAGTGGGTAAACGCTTAAAGCGGACGATTTCCTTTTTGGTCCCCTGGCGGCGCACCTGCAGCAATTTGAGGGAATGCTCCCCGATATCTATCCCCACTACTTCTGTACTCTGTTTTTTCGCAAACCAATTCATGCCCTATCCTGCCTTTCTCTCACCGATAAGACTCCTGCCAGTCAACGATCTGAAATGAAGACATGTACTGGCCTAATGAACTATTGATTTTGTTTAATATAGACTTGAATCTATCATCATCATCTTCTTCGTTATCATCTTCTTCATCCTTCCACCATTTGGTGTGCCCTTTTTCCCAGAGACGGATTTTGACGTCCCCTTTATTCAAGTTAAAATTACCCCTGGCCATGATTCCGCCATTGATATTGACCTTGCCCCATTTCTTGTCATTATCATGTTTGCCATCATTTTTCACTGCTTCAATATTGATATCCCTGGCTGCATAGATAAAGCCATCAAAGTTCACTGCTTCCTTAATAGTTACCGAACCGGAAAGGGAGATAATCACCACTGGATTGGTATCCTCTTTTTTACGCTTATCATCCCCCTTTTTGGCGGGAGCGTAAATTTCAATATCTTTATCCGCTACAATAATACACGGGGATTTGGGATTACCATTATATATAATTAATGGCTGGGTGTCTGCATTCTTAAAGTAGGCAATCGGGTTACCTGACTCAGGGTTCCAGTTAGTTAACTTGATTTCCCTTATTTCCGGCCTCTGTAAATATTTATCGAGATCCTCAACAATAATTTCCGGCAAGTAAATCGGCGTTCCTTTTTGAGGACCCCGATTTTTCCAGTGGGACGTGAAGCTTTCTTTTATTTCCCCGGCAAAATTCCAGTCACCATTCACCTGTACCTTGCCTTTGTGTACCTTGATCTTAGCCGGTTCAGTGCCAGTACCTCCAGTAAAATCACCGCCTACCACCAGAGCATAGGGCCAGTTGCTCCAGTCAAATCCCAGTTTCACCCTGGCCGTTGCAGTAGCCTGAAACTCCCGGCTCCCTTCCCGACCGGTAGCGGTACTGCTGATTTTATAGGCAACATCATTTGAGCCGGGTTTAATAATATTAGCAACAATCGTTTCATTGCCAAGGGTAACCTGTACCTGACTTTGCACTTTATCTTTATCCTTTTTCAAGGCCGCCAGCCCGGCCGCTACCCCGGACTGGGCCGCATAGCGGGCTTTGGTTTGAGCGATATTTCCGGTCAGGGTGTATGTGCGACCATAAGTAAGATAGAGGATGATTGAGGCCAGAACCGTGAACACCATGAAAACCACCAGAGCCGTTACCAGTGTAGAACCTTTTTGCCCATCCTTGTTCTTGAGCATAGTCCATCCCCCCTAAATCTTGACCCGCCGGGGACTTTCTGCCATCGTTACTGTCATAACGCTGTTTTTAAGCCTTGCCGTAATCCGCCAGGAGATTACATACCCCTGGCCTCCCCCTTGACTTAGCCAGTCTAAATTTTCGATTTTTATTTCATCCCCGGAAATTTTTTTATTTATACTACCGGCTTCCCGGAAAAGAGCCTGACCGCTGCTATCATATACATAACGGACCACTTCGTTGGCGGAAAGGATCACCCGCATTTCCTGTCCGTTGATTTCTACCAGTTCAGCTCTACGAATATCTGCGGCAATCTGTTCATTGAGCACAGCCAGTGCATCCTGAAGCCGTAACTCACTGCTTGTTTCCGTATAGCTCCTGTAAGTTGTT
The DNA here is from genome assembly GCF_002049255.1 of Carboxydocella sp. ULO1. Lineage (NCBI taxonomy): Bacteria > Bacillati > Bacillota > Clostridia > Eubacteriales > Clostridiales Family XVI. Incertae Sedis > Carboxydocella > Carboxydocella sp. ULO1. The sequence continues at coordinate 91,706 of NZ_BDLQ01000058.1, forward strand.
AAAAAGAAACTGTTTATAGCCATCAGGACTATACCCATAAGCACCAGCACCACCAGCAATTCTACCAGAGTATAGCCTGCTTGTCGCCTTCCGTTCATAAGCACCGCCCCATTCATTCGGTTTTGAGCACGGACAGGCTTAAATCCCTGCTGGCATTAGACCCGCGTTCCAGATAAGTGACTGTAACGGTCAGGTTCAAGAGCTTAAGGTTTGCAGGAGAGCTGCTCGCCGGTCTCTTAACCTGCAGGCTCCAGTTAAAATCAGTACCATCTATAGTTATTCGCCCCGATTGCTGCTCATTTTCTCTGACATCCTGATGAATATAATACTCCAACCGCTCCTGGGCTAGCCTTAGTGCCTGTTCCCGCTGTTTATCCTGCACAGTCTGGCGCAAATTGGAGGTAAAGAGCGGCAAAGCAGCCACCAGCAAAATAGCTATTATGGCCAGCCCGGCCAGCACTTCCACCAGGGTAAATCCTTCCTGCGCCTGCTTTTTAATCATAACATCACCTGCCAGTACCAGTTCAGGAGCCGATCACTCCAGTACCAGACTACATAAGTCCCCATAGCCAGAAAAGGCCCAAAGGGCAGGGACATCCCCCGGATCTGGCCTTTTTTCAGCCCCAGGATAATGCCAGCTGTGGCTCCCAGCAGGGACGCCAGGAAAAGGGCCAGGAAAACCTGGGGCCAGCCCAGCCACAGCCCCATGACCAGGGCCATTTTCCCATCCCCCAGACCCATCCCTGCCGGGTAGAGGAATGCAATAAGGAAGAGGACTCCTCCTCCCAGGAATGCTCCAATTAATGCCGATGTCCAGGACGGTTCTCCATTCAGGAAAATATGGGCTACTGCCAGAACCGCACCGGCCAGATTGACTTTATTCAACAGTAAGCGCTGCTGCCAGTCAATAACGGTATGCACCAGCAGCCAGCTGCCCAGTAGAGCCGAAAACAGAGCCTGACTGCTTAGACCGTAAAAGTTGTACGCCTGCCACCAGAGGAGGCCATTAATCACTTCCACCATGGGATATTGCCAGCTGATGGGTTGACCGCAATAGGCACATTTACCCCGCTGCCAGAGGAAACTGAAGACGGGCACCAGGTGCCACCATTTGAGAGGTTGTTCACAATGGGGGCAGCTCGAACCCGGCCAGAGCAGGGATTGGTCCCGGGGGAGACGGTAGATGACGACATTGAGAAAACTGCCGATAATGAGGCCGAGAAGCAAGGTTAGTACGGACATGGAGTCAACTCCTTTGTAAAGGTAGGCCCGCCCCAGGTGGGGCGGGAATTCTATGGAGTTACAGTAACTACACCATTAGTTTTATCATAGGTAAAATCTTTATTGTTCGATTGTTGTTTGGGAACTCCATCGATATACTTAGGAACTAGATCCGATAATGAATTTGGATAATTGCCATTAACTGCTTTGTATTGGTTAACAGCATTTGTTAGTTGTTTGGCTGTTAATTCATCAGCCTTCATCTTTGCATCATCAACATTACCTACTACTTTCGGAACCACCAGAGCAGCAATTACCCCCAGAATAGCAATAACCACCAGCAGCTCTATCAGGGTAAAGCCCTGTTCTCTTTCGCGGATGCGCTTCATTCTTTCGCCGATTTTAATCAACATCCCTTTCACCCCCTTTCAAAGCTTTCTCTCTATCCCTACTGCCCCCCGATATGTCCATATAAATCAAAGATGGGCAGTATGGTGCTAACGATAATGGCCCCCACCACAATGGCCAGAAAGCCGATCAGGAAAGGCTCCAGCAGGGAAGCCAGGCTCTCGGTGGTGTTCTTGACCTCCCGGTCATAGAAATCCGCCACTTTGCTCAGCATGCCATCCAGGTTCCCAGTTTCCTCGCCTACCGCCACCATCTGGGTTACCAGGGGCGGGAACACCCCGGTTTGCTCCAGGGGAGCGGCAATTCCTTCCCCTTCCCGGATATTGTCCCTGGTGCTGAGCAGGGCCCGGCCAATTACCCGGTTACCGGCTACTTCAGCCACCACCTCCACCGCCTGCAGGATGGGCACCCCGGTAGCCAGCAGCGTCCCCAGAGTACGGCAAACCCGGGCCAAAGCCACCTTTTTGCTCAGTTCCCCGAATACGGGCAAGCGGAGAACAAGGGCATCCCGCCAGTTTTTGCCCTCTTCCGTAGCCAGAAAACGGCTGATGAGAAGACCTCCCCCGGCCAGTAATAACAGCCAGAGATACCAGTAACCGGTCAGGGCTGAACTTATGCCCAGCAAAATCCGGGTAGCCAGAGGCAGTTCTGCCTTGAAGCTGTTGAACATGGCCACAAAAGTGGGTACCACTGTAGTGAGCAAGAGGATGACTACTCCAATGGCAAAGAGCATGATCACCAGGGGATAGCGGGTAGCGGTCTTGATTTTTTCCCGCAGTTCATATTCCTTTTCATAATGATCAGCCAGGCGCTCCAGCACCTTGTCCAGCACCCCGCCGATCTCCCCGGCCCGCAGCATGGTGACATAAAGCTCGGGAAAAACCCGGGGATGGCGCTGCATGGCCCCATAGAGGGTGGAACCTCCCTCCACATCCCGCCGAATTTCGGCCACCGCTTCCGCCAGCCGTTTATTGCTGGTTTGCTGCTGCAGGATGCTGAGGCACTTGAGCAAACTCAAACCGGCAGCCATCATGGTGGCAAACTGGCGGCTAAACAGGGCCAGCTCTTTAATGGGCAACGGGCGCAAACTGGCCAGCAGTTCCCCCACCGAAGGAGCAACCTCTTTTTGTTTCACAGAGGTAACGATATATCCTTCCCGGCGCAGGCGCTGAATCACCGTCTCCCGGCTATCGGCTTCTACCACTCCTGTTAATACCCGGCCCTGCCGGTCCCGTACCTGGTATTCAAACTGCAAATTCATCTAGCCTCACATCCCGTTCACCAGCCGAAGGAAGTTATCGGGATCCAGGGCCCGTTTTATGGCTTCCTCCAGAGTGATCTTACCCTGATAATACAACTCCCGCAGGGAAAAGTCCATGGTTTGCATTCCCAAACGGGCATTAGTCTGCATAATGGAATAAATTTGATGGGTTTTCTGTTCCCGGATCAGGTTGCGCACGGCGCTGTTTACAATCAGCACTTCCACTGCCGCCACCCGGCTCCGGCCATCAGCGGTAGGTACCAGTTGCTGGGCAATTACTCCCTGCAGGGTGGCTGCCAGCTGAATGCGAATCTGCTGTTGCTGGTAAGGCGGAAAGACATCGATGATCCGGTCAATGGTGCCAGGAGCATCAGAGGTATGCAGGGTAGCCAGCACCAGATGCCCGGTTTCAGCCGCTGTAACCGCCGTGGATATGGTCTCCAGATCCCGCATCTCCCCTACCAGGATCACATCCGGGTCCTGGCGCAGGGCTGCCCGCAGGCCATTGGCAAAGGATTTGGTATCAAAACCAACTTCCCGCTGGTTGACAATACTCTTTTTATGGCGATGCAGATATTCAATGGGGTCTTCCAGTGTCATGATATGGCAGTCCCGGGTGTTATTGATTAAATCAATCATGGAAGCCAGGGTAGTGGATTTGCCGCTGCCCGTAGGACCAGTTACAATCACCAGTCCCCGTTCCCGCATGGCCAGTTCCTTTACCACTGAGGGTAGGCCCAGTTGTTCCAGGCTGGGGATCTGAAAGGGAATAGCGCGCACCGCCATCCCGGCCGAACCCCGCTGGAAATAGGTATTGACCCGAAAGCGGCCAAAGCCGGGAACACTATAGGAAAAGTCCAGTTCACCGCTCTCCTTGAAGCGGGTAAACTGTTCTTCGGTCATCACTTCCTTGACCAGGCGCAGGGTATCCTCCCTGCTCAGGCGTCTTTCCCCTATAGCGGCCAGTTTGCCATTGATGCGGAAAACCGGCGGGACATCAACGGAGATATGGACATCCGATGCTCCCAGCTCCACCGCCAATTGCAAAAGTTCGCTGGCTGTCTGCCAGTCTCTGCCTTCGATTCGCTCCATCTTCTGCCCCCCTGACTAGTCCACAAATACTGTCCGCATCACTTCTTCCAGACTGGTAAGGCCACTTAAGACCTTTCTTACCCCATCATGGCGCAGGGTGATCATTCCTTCCGCTACAGCCTGCTGCTCAATCTTGCTGGCGGCCGCTTTCTGCACCACCAGTTCCCGCAGTTTATCAGACATAATTAGCACCTCATGGATACCGATCCGGCCAATGTAACCGGTATTGTTGCATAGGGTACAGCGTCCCGGTTTATAGACCAGTACCCGATCTCCTTCCCGCCGGGCATATTGCCAGACATCCTCCGACAGGCCCAGATTTTCCAGCCATTTCACCGGCAACCAGTGTTTCTGGCGGCATTCCGGGCAAAGGGAACGCACCAAGCGCTGGGCCGCCACTCCTGTTAAGGCAGTGGCTACCAGAAAGGGCTCGATTCCCATATCCAGCAAGCGGCTGATGGTGGCCGCCGCACTGTTGGTGTGCAAGGTAGAGAAAACCAGATGCCCGGTCATGGCTGCCTGTATGGCGATCTGGGCGGTTTCCGTATCCCGAATCTCCCCCACCAGCACCACATCCGGGTCCTGACGCAAAATAGAACGCAACCCACCGGCAAAAGTTAAGCCAGTTTTAGGATTGACCTGGACCTGGTTTATCCCTTCCAGGGTGTATTCCACCGGGTCCTCCAGGGTCACGATATTGCGCTCCGGACTGTTGATTTGTTTTAACAGAGAATAAAGGGTCGTAGTCTTGCCGCTGCCCGTAGGCCCTGTAACCAGAAAAATGCCATTGGGATGTTTGAGGATTTGTTCGAATCGCTGCAGGTTTTCCGGGGCCAAACCCAGATCGGACAGGCCAAGCAGTCCCCGGGATTTGTCCAGAATCCGCAGCACCACTTTTTCCCCGTAAATTGTGGGCAAAGTGGAAACGCGAAGGTCAATCTCTTTATGTTCTACCGTCAGCTGAATCCGACCATCCTGGGGTATGCGCCGTTCGGCAATATCCAGGTTGGCCATGATCTTGACCCGGGAGATGACAGGAGCCTGCATTTTTCTGGGTAAGGTCATCATTTCCTGCAAAACTCCATCCACCCGCTGGCGGATGCGCAGCTGTTTCTCCTGGGGCTCTATGTGAATATCACTGGCCCGGTTGCGCACTGCCTGCTGGATGACGGTATTGACCAGCCTGACTACCGGTGCATCCTCCACCAGTTCCTTGAGCTGGTCCAGGCCCAGTTCCTCTTCGGCAAATTCCTCTTCATCCAGGTTTTCGATAATTTTTTCCAGGGAATCGGTCAAACCATAATACTGGTTAATCGCCGCATTGATCTCACTTTCCCGGGCGATCACCGGTTCTACTTCCAGACCGGTGGAAAGCCGAATATCATCAATGGCAAAAACATTCAAGGGGTCAGCCATGGCAACGGTCAGCCGGTTGTTTTGCTTGCGGATAGGAATGGCTTTGTAGCGCTGGGCCAGGGCTTCCGGAATCAGTCTTACCACTTCTGCTTCCAGTGGCATGCGGCTGAGTCGAATCGCAGGAATCCCCAGCTGCTGCTCCAGGGCCTGAATCAATTCCTCCTCCTTGACCATCCCCATCTTGACCAGCAGGGTCCCCAGCCTTTCTCCGCTTTCCTTTTGTTTCTGCAAAGCCAGCTGCAATTGTTGTTCATTTATAAGATGGGCATCTTTTAAAATATCGCCCAGACGTTTGCGGGTAGGAAAATACATTTTTCACCCCTACTTCCCTGAACTGCACAATTTGTCACAATTAAATGCTATATTAGACATACCTTCGGCAAAATCCTGCTTTATTTCAGATTATTTTCTGGAAATAGCGTAAAAAAATAGGGCATTATGCCCGTCCCTGTTCTTCCGCTGTCCTTGCCTTTGGCCAGCGTCGCCAGAGATAATCCAGGAGACCGCGATTTTCCGCTGCGGCCAGCTGTTCTTCTACCCTGTTCTTTTCCTCCCGCAAGCGGGCCACCTCCCGGGCCAGTTCCCGGCTCTCCTGGCGGGCAGCCTGCAATTCCTGCATGATGGCACTGAACATAATAAATACCGTTGTCTTAAAATTATGCTCCACCCCCAGAGAAGCTGCCAGTACATTATCCAGTTCCAGTCGGCGTTTAGCTCCCTTGATGGTATACTGTTCTGTTTGCAACAACTCCTTGATTTTGGTCAGAACCTCCAGCTGTCTGGTAGTATAATGCTTTTTCTGGTTAATCAGCACCGCCTTCCCCATATACTCGGCAAATTCCTTTTCCCAGTGCCTGACCGTACTGCACTCCACTTGCAAAATGGTGGCTACCTGCTTTAAAGTCAATAGCTGTTCTCCTTCAGCTTCCAGGGCCTGTCCCTCTCCCGCTAATAATTCCGCATCATCCCATTCTTTCTCCAGTTCTGCCTCCACCGATTTTCACCTCCGACCCTTTATTTACTGCAATATTTTAACAGATTAAGCCCAGTAAAATTTGCCATTTCTTGCGCCTGTGCCAGAAAACTTTCCGTCTCGATTCAGCATTTTTCGCCATAAACAAAAAAGAGAGCTCCCGCCCTCTTAAATCTCACCAATGGCCTGCACCGAACCATCTTCCAGTATTTCCAGCAGGGTCAGCCGTTCTGACAACTGGCCCTGTTTCTTTTCCACGATTTCCGTAAAACAATCCCGGCAAAAATAGGTTTGTTTGGCAATGCGGCCAATGTTTTTACTGCCACACTGGGGACAAAGCTGAAAGGCAAAACGGGATTGGCCGTTTCTTTTCGCCACCGGAACACCCCTCCCATTCCAGGTAAACCGATACAAATAGATTATATCACATAATTGTAATGGCAAATGTGACAAATTTGTTAATTTTGTTCACTGATACCCAGAGCTGTCAACATCACCTCCAGCGGAGGCTCCATTCCCGTCCAGAGCCGGAAAGCCTCCCGTCCCTGTTCCACCAGCATCAAGATACCATTTACTGTAGTAGCCCCCCGACTCCTGGCCCTGGCCAGTAAGCGGGTCTCCTGCGGATTATAAATCAGGTCGAAAACCTTGTGCTGTCTGCCAAAAACCTCTGGCGGCAAAGGTGGGCATAAATGGGGTTCCGGACTCATACCTAAAGGCGTGGTGTTAATAATAATCTCCACCTCTGCCGCAACCCGGGCTAAAGCCCGCTCCTGCCACGGTATGTAAGTTACTGCCGCGATGGTCTGTAAACTCCCTACTGCCTCCGGCCGTCGGGCTGCCACCAGGATTTCCCCGGCCCCCTCCTGTGCAAGGGCATAAACCACCGCCCGGGCCGAGCCCCCTGCTCCTAAAACCAGCACCCGCCTACCAGCGGGTATAGCCTTGATATGGTCCAGAGTGGCCTTTACCCCCAGCCAGTCGGTGTTATAACCCCAAATTCGTCCTTCTTTGATCACCAGTGTATTCACTGCTCCAATTGTAGCCGCCGCCTGGTCCAGCTCGTCCACCAGAGTCAGAACTGCTTCCTTATGGGGAATAGTGACATTGGCTCCGGCAAAGCCCAGGGCCACTAATCCCCTTACCGCCGCTGCCACCTGGTCCGAAGCCACTGGTAGTGGAACATAACACCAGTTCAGGCCCAAAGCTTGAAAAGCAGTATTATGCATCAAGGGCGATCTGGAGTGTTCCACCGGTTGTCCAATTATACCTACCAGACGGGTCTTGCCATCAATCCACATAATCTTCTCCCCTTTGGCCAGAAAAGAAAAAAGGAAGGTACTCCTTCCTTTTTTCGCTCTTTAGATAAAAAATTCCTGCTTTTCCGGAGAAAAATATAATTTTACTTCAATTCCCGTATTCCTGTCAACAATGCCCATGTCCACCAGCTGGTAAGCTTCCAGTTCCGGGTGTTGCTGACGTATTTCCGACACCTCAGCGCGGATGCGGGCCAGCAGGGCCCAGCCATTATCAATTTCCTGGTAAGGGACATAACAGCTAAAGGTTTCCATTGCCATAACCTCCCTTTTGCCATTATGCCCGCTTCAATTCAGGTTTAAACCCGCCGGCCAGTCAAAACCCTTTCCAGCCAGCGCAAAAAGTAGGTCCCCTTATGTTCTACAGGGCTGAGGGGATTGACCAGCACCGTAAAGAGACCGGCCCGATTCCCCCCCAGCACATCAGTCATGATCTGGTCCCCCACCACAGCCGTCTCCTCTGGCTTCACTGCCAGCAGCCGCAGGGCCTGCCGGAACCCCTTACGCCGCGGTTTAACCGCCTGAGAAATCCCCGGGATCCCCAGCTCCCCGGCCAGCTGAGCTACCCGTTCCGGTTTGTTATTGGAAACCAGGCAGAGCAAAAGCCCCGCCGCCTTCATTTCCTCAATCCAGCGCAAGCTCTCCTCCGGAAAAATCCCCTCTGCCCAGGGCAGCAGGGTATTATCCAAATCCAGCAAAACTGCTTTAATCCCTTTTTCGTAAAAAAATTCCGGACTGATCTCCGTCAACTTGCCAAAAACCGCATCCGGAACTAACCAGTGTCCCATACTCCGCCTCCGTTGTTTTTTCTTTTTATGATAACAAAAAAATAACGGAGGCACAAATTCCAGAGTCAATGTTTCAACTTGCGCTCCTGCTGATATTCCTTTAGCAGCTTGTTGATGGCTCTCTTTTCTATTCGGGAGACATAGGAGCGGCTGATTCCCAGCAAACGGGCAATATATTTCTGGGTCCGTTCCTCCCCGCCGAAGAGGCCAAAACGCATATCCAGCACCGCCAGTTCCCGCTTGGACAGGCCTTTCACCTTCTGAAGCAGCTGTTTATTATCAAATTCCCTTTCCACCATCAGGCTGATTTCATCCGGATCGGTACCCAGGATATCATTGAGGGTAATTTCATTGCCTTCTTTATCCTGGCCAATGGGGTCATCCAGAAAAACTTCCTGGCGCCGGTTTTTGGTGGCCCGTAAATGCATTAAAATTTCATTTTCTATGCAGCGGGCAGCGTAAGTAGCCAGTTTGGTCCCCTTATCCCGGCTGTAGGTATTGATCGCCTTGATCAGACCAATGGTGCCAATGGAAATCAGGTCATCATTATCTTCTCCAGTACCCTCAAACTTTTTCACAATATGGGCTACCAGCCGCAAGTTTCTCTCCGCTAAAATATTCCGGGCTTCCCGGTCCCCTTTTTCCAGCCGCTCCAGATAATAAGCCTCTTCTTCCGGAGTTAAAGGCTGAGGAAAAGTGTTACTGGTAATATAGGATACCAGCAGGAGAATACCATTAATCAGGGATAAGACCGAAAGCACCAGCCAGCCAGACATAGAAAGCACCTCCTATCCCGCTTACCACAACAAGGGTAATACTAGGATATGGAGATGCTTTTTGTCCGGTGCCTGTCTAAAAAGATTAATTTACCCGGCGTTCCCGGCCAGCCCACTCTTTTTCCCGCAGGATGTATTTCAGGATCTTGCCGGTACCGGTTTTGGGCAATTCGCCAAACTCCACCTTTTTCGGACACTTGAAGCGGGCCATCCGTTCCCGGCAGAACACGATAATCTCTTCCTCTGTTGCTGTCATCCCGGGCTTCAGGGTGACAAAGGCCTTGGGGACTTCACCCCATTTCTCATCCGGAATGGCCACTACTGCCACTTCCATCACCGCCGGATGCTGGTAGATGACATTTTCTACTTCCACTGTAGAAATGTTTTCCCCACCGGAAATGATAATATCCTTGCCCCGGTCCTTGATCTCGATATAACCATCGGGATGGACTACAGCCAGGTCGCCGCTGTGGAACCAGCCGCCCAGGGAAGACAGAGCGGTGGCTTGCGGGTCTTTAAAATATCCACAGTTGACATTATTGCCCCGGAAGACGATTTCTCCCATGGTCTGGCCATCTCTGGGCACAGGCTGCATATCCTTGTTGACTACCATCATTTCCACAGAGGTGATATAAGGCACTCCCTGCCGTGCTTTCAATCTGGCCCTTTCCTCTGCCGGCAGTTCATCCCATTCCGCTTTCCATTCACACAGGGTATGAGGACCATAAGTCTCGGTCATGCCATAAACATGGATGACTTCCGCTCCCATAGCCTCAGCATTCTTGATCACCGTAGGAGAAGGTGGTGCTCCCGCAGTCAGGATGCGCAGATGTTGCTCAAGCTTTAGCTCCTGTGCTCTGGGATGGTTGGTCATCATCACCAGCACGGTAGGTGCAGCACAGAGATGGGTTACCCTCTCCTGGACCAGCAATTCAAAGATACGATCCGGTTCCACCTTGCGCAAGCAGACATGGGTACCACCTACCGCTGTTACCGCCCAGGTAAAGCACCAGCCATTGCAGTGGAACATGGGCAGGGTCCAGAGATAGACGGAACGGGAATTCATCCCGGCCTCCAGCGCTTCTCCCAGGGCATTCAAGTAAGCGCCCCGATGGGAATACATTACCCCTTTAGGCAAACCGGTAGTACCGCTGGTGTAATTAAGAGCGATCATTTCCAATTCATCTTCGACGGGAATGGGGATTTCTTCCTCACTGCCCCGGGCCAGGAATTCCTCGTATTCTATGACATCAATCTGTGCAGTTTCTTCGCCATCATAGATTTTGATAAAATGCTGTACTGCCGGCAGTTCCTTCATAATCGGCTCAACCACATGGGCCAAACCGGCATCAAAGAACAGCACTTTCGCTTCCGAGTGATTGAGGATATATTTAATTTCATGGGCAACCAGACGGATATTGAGGCTGAGCAACGCCCCTCCCGCCAGCGGTACACCATAATGGGCTTCCAGCATGGGCGGAATATTAGGGCAAAGAAAGGCCACCCGGTCCCCTTTCTCAATTCCCAGGCTTTTCAAGGCACTGGCCAGGCGATTGACCCTGGCGGCAAATTCCCGGTAAGTATAGCGCCGGTCATTGTATACTACCGCCGTTTTTTCCGGAAATACATAGAGACTGCGTTTTAAAAAACTAAGTGGAGTTAGTGGAGCATAATAGACTTTTTTCTCTCCCATTTTAAAACCTCCCCCTATCTTTGTCCTCCTGTCAATAAATCTAAACAATTCCACCAATTTTCTCACCAACTTTTGCCTAAAGGCCGGATTTTCCCCCTGAACGGTCTATATTAATTATTGAATGGATATTCATTTTGTGCCTATTCTTTACATGTCTTCTGTTCACGGACAAAAAATAAGCCAGGCAGTTATTCCTGCCTGGTTTCCACTTTGAGGAAAAACTCCTCATCCTCCAGATCCATGACTTGCTGGGCCAGTTCCACCATTTCAGCAATAATTTCTGACTTTCTTCCATTTTTTACTGGGCTCAGTTTTTCCTGAAACAATTGTTGCCATTGTTCCTCATAAACAGCTAACCGGGGGGTTAGCTCCAGCTCAATCCTTAAACTCTGTCCTGGCAATGATAGTTCAAAATGGTATCTGTCCTCAGCCTCAACCTGCAAATTTCCTTTGCCATAGGTTGCCCCCAGCAACAGCTGCAGAGCATCCAAACCGCAAAAACGTTTACCCGCCCTGATAATGCACTCATCCCCCGGTGGATATTGTCGTCCTAATTCCTGCAGCATACGCATGGCCACCCGATAACCAGCCGCAATGCCCGGACAGACATGACCATGAAATTGTACCACTCGTTCCCAGGGGGTCAGTTCTGTACACATCGCCATCGCTCCTCATATTTTTGCTATGGCGATTATAACATATTTTAAAAGCAGGCGCAAAGGCGAGCGAAACCTTTGCGCCCATAAAGGAAGGTTTGGAAGGAGGAATATATATGAAAAAGGCCATGGAAACCCCTCTCTTATCAGAGGACCAGGTCTCCATGACCTTTTCATTCTCATCGTTATTTTGTCTGTAAAAGCTTCCTGATAATGGCCGCCCCTTCAGCTATAGTTTTCGGCATTTGTTCCAGCTGCAATTCCGGCAGCTGCTGAAAGAGCCTGGTGATGATGGGAAAACGCAGGGCAGCAGCCTCTACTAACTGTTTATCAGTTAACAGTTCCGGCCCTCCCTGGGCCAGACAGGTTCCATCCTTAATCACAATTAACTGATCTGCCCATTCTGCCGCCAGGTCCACATCATGGGTAGCAATCACGATGGTAGTGCCTCTGGCATTTAATTCATCCAGAATGTGAAACAGAGTATCTTTTCCCCGAGGATCCAGAAAGGCTACGGGTTCATCCAGGATAATCACTTCCGGATCCATGGCCAGAATGCCGGCAATGGCCACCCGTTTTTTCTGCCCGTAGCTCAAATGGTAGGGAGCTTTATCCTGATAGGCCGTCATCCCCACAGCCGCCAGGGCAGCCGCTACCCGCCGGCTGATTTCATCCGGTTCTAGTCCCATGTTCAGCGGCCCAAAGGCTACATCTTCCCAGACTGTGGCGGAAAAAACCTGATCATCCGGATCCTGAAAGACCAGTCCTACCTTGCTGCGCAAAAGCCGCGCATTCCGGGCGGTAACCGGTTCGCCATCAAACAATACCTGCCCGAGTTGAGGCAGATGGATCCCATTCAAATGCAGGATCAAAGTGGATTTCCCGGCTCCATTCGGGCCTAAAATGGCTACCTTTTTGCCCCGGGGAATGGTCAGGGAAAGACCGCGCAGGGCCACTGTCCCATCCTTGTAACGGTAAAATAGGTCCTGAACTTCAATTAGAGCCACTTCTCCACCCCGCTTATTTCAGCGATTTTAAGCAAAATCCCCATCGACACGATGGCAGCGCCGGTCACCCAGTCCTGCCAGCGCAGTGCCATCTGGGTACTGCAGGCTACTTCTCCCTGGTAACCCCGGGCCAGCATAGCAATATAAATCCGGTCTCCCCGTTCAGTTGCCCGCAAAAACAGCATCCCCACCATCTGCCCCAGGGTTTTCATGGTGCGCCAGTGATAAAGCCCTTTGCCTCTTTGAAAACCCCGGGCCTGGCGGGCAGTTTGCATTCTCTCCAGTTCACTGCCCAGCAGACTGAAATAGCGGAGGGTAAAGGCGATCAAACTGACCAGCAAATCAGGCAATCCCAGCTGACGTAAGCCCTGTAATAACTGAGATTGGGTAGTAGTTTCCGTCAATATGGTCAAAGCCAAGACAGCATTCAAGACACGCAAAGCCAGAAACAGGGCTTTTTGCCCGCCTTCCACAGTTGCGGTCAATTTAAAGGCCAGTATATTACCCGTCCAGAGCGGCTGCCCTGGAGTGATAAAGGGAACCAGCAAAACCATCACTCCGGCAAAAGGCAAGAACCAGATTAGTCTTTTCAGCAAGGCAACAGGGCTAATTCGCGCCAGCAGCGCTATTCCCAGTAAGACCAGAGCGGCAACTGCCAGCAGTAAAATATTTTTAATGGTGGAGAAAATGATAATCATCGAAATGAGGGAGAGAATTTTCAAGCGAGTTTCCAGCTGCAGCAGAGGGGAACGCCCTGCGGCAACAGTTGGGAAGTCCCCGTGAAAACCTGCCTGGCACATAGCTATTCATTCCTTTCCAGAACGATCTTATGATCCACCAGGGCCATTTCCACAATCCGGCCTTTTATGGTTTTGCGCTGACCGAAAATATTCTCCAGATATAACTCATTACCCTGGGGGATGATTTTGTCTACCCGTTCCAGCAGCAATTCCTCTTTTTCCCCCTGGCGTAGATAGGCATTGGCCTCACACATAGCCTAGCTCCTCCTTTCCTTGCCACCGATTAAGAGTTTGCCCACTGCGTACATAAATATAAATACCAGACAAGTCCCCACAATTCCTGCCACAGCCGTAGCTATTTTTTCATTTTGAATACCGGGAAAAAGATAGTCAGGGATAGGAGAAGAGAGCAATGAGGTTCCCTTTTCCAGAAAGCCATGATCTTCGGCTACCCGTTCCAGGCCATCCGGGCTGGAGGAGGCGAAAGGCGAAAGAAAAGCCGCAATCGCCAGGGCCAGGCCCAGTCCGCTCAGAATTTTGCCTTTCATGCTTCCCACCCCGCTTTCTCCTGTTCAACCTCATAGACCAGACGATTTTTAAAGACGAAGTTTACAGCCACAGCCGTGAGCATTCCTTCACCGATACCGATCAAGGCATGCCAGAAGGCCATCGCCGGTAAAACCTTGGCCAGAGGAATGGTGCCAGAGATAGCCAGCTCCAGAGAAGCCGCCACCGCTGCTGCCATAACCGAAACCCAGCCGGCCAGGAAATTGCTTACCCCGGCAGGCAAGCGCAATTTTTTCAAGCTGTATTCCATCAACCAGGCAGCTCCGACGCCAATCACCGCCATGTTAAGGATATTAGCCCCCAGAGCTGTGATGCCACCATCCTGGAAAAACAGACTCTGGATGATTAAGACTGTTGCCAGAATTAAGCTGGCACTCCAGGGCCCCAGCAAGGAGGTAGCCAGAGCCGCCCCCAGCAAGTGTCCCGAAGTTCCGCCGGCCACCGGGAAATTGACCATCTGACCGGCAAAAATAAAGGCTGACATGATGCCCAGCACCGGGATTTGCCGCTCCTTGAGACTAGCCTGAGCCTGCTTGATGCTATACCCTAAAGCTCCGGTACTAATGGCCGCCGCCGGCACCCAAACGCCAGGGCTTAAAAAACCATCTGGAATATGCATTTCCCTCACCCTTTCTTTTAAAATAAAAACCACGGCAAAGCCCCTCTCCTTGCTGGAGAGACAGACCTCCGTGGTCATCGTTCCGTCAATATTATGCTTGTTGAAAATAACTCTGTCCAGTGATACCTCCATGGTATCTTGCAAAATTATTATACAACAACCCGGGCAAAATGACAAGAGGTTAGTTCGAAATTTTCTGCCAGAACTCTTCCTCTGATAAAACCGGTATACCCAGTGCCCGGGCCTTTTCCAGCTTGCTGCCCGGTTTTTCCCCTGCTACCACAAAAGAGGTTTTTTTGCTGACACTGCTGCTGGCCTTGCCGCCCAGCTGTTCTACCAGGGCTTCCGCTTCCTTTCTCCCCATCCGGCTTAAGGTACCGGTAATGACCACCGTCTGGCCGGCCAGAGGCAAATTGTCCACAGTAACCGGATCCGCATCTTCTTCCATCTTCACCCCGGCTGCTTTTAACTTATTCAGCAAATTGCGGTTATGTTCATCGGCAAAAAACTGGACAATGGCTTCCGCCATTTTCGGCCCAACTTCCGGGATCTGCTGCAATTCCTCCTGTGTAGCCGCTGCCAGCTTCTCCATGGAGCCAAAATGGCGGGCCAGGGTTTTAGCCGCTTTGGCCCCCACATGGCGAATGCCCAGGGCAAAGAGCAATGGCCCCAGGCCCCGTTCCTTGCTGGCTGCAATAGCTTGCAGCAGGTTTTGGGCGGATTTTTTGCCCATGCGCTCCAGTGGCAATAAATCCTCTTCTCGCAAATTATAGAGGTCGGCAGCATCCCGGATCAGGCCCGCTTCCAGCAACTGGTTGACCACCGCCGGACCTAAGCCCTCGATATTCATGGCATCCCGGGAGACGAAGTGATTGATGGCCTCCCGGTTCTGTGCCGGGCAGAAACGATTGGGACAGCGCACAGCCACTTCCCCTTCCGGCCTTACTACTTTGCTACCACAGGCCGGACAGTGTTCGGGCATGACAAATTCCCGTTCCAGACCGCTGCGCTTTTCCTTCAACACTCTGACTACTTCAGGAATGATATCCCCGGCTTTATGAATCAGCACATGGTCCCCGATGCGTACATCCTTTTCCCGGATGATGTCCTGATTATGCAAACTGGCCCGGCTGACAGTACTGCCAGCCACAAACACCGGCCGCAAAACCGCCGTCGGTGTCAGCACCCCGGTACGCCCCACTGTGATTTCAATATCTTCTACCACTGTTTCCGCCTGCTCGGCCGGGAACTTGTAGGCAATAGCCCAGCGGGGACTTTTGGCGGTAAAGCCCAGGCGCTGCTGCTGGCTCAGCTTATTGACCTTGATCACCAGGCCATCAATATCATAGGGCAGCTGGTGGCGTAATACCGCCCATTCCTCTGCCAGAGCGATTACCTCTTCTATATCGCGACAAAGGCGGCGCTGGGGATTGACCGGTAGGCCCAGCTGTTCCAGCCAGTCTAGGGCAGCGGCATGGGTGGAAATTTCCAGCCCTTCCGTCTGGGCCAGAGCATAAATGAAAACCGCCAGAGAGCGTTTGGCTGTCACTTTGGGATCCAGCTGGCGCAGAGAACCGGCCGCAGCATTGCGGGGATTGGCAAAAACCGGTTCACCATTGGCTTCCCGCTCAGCATTTAACCGGACAAACGCTTTTTTCGGCATGAAAGCCTCTCCCCGCACCTCCAGCAAGGGGGGAGCCTTGGGTAGTTCCAGGGGCAGAGTTTGAATGGTTTTGAGGTTTTCGGTAATATCCTCCCCTACTTCCCCATCCCCCCGGGTTGCTCCCTGCACAAACCGGCCCTGCTCATAGGTCAGAGCCACCGCCAGGCCGTCGATTTTGGCTTCCACCATGTATTCCGGGTCCTCTCCGCCCAGATTTTGTTTAACCCGGCGGTCAAAAGCCCGCAGCTCCTCGGCATTAAAGGCATTATCCAGGCTCAAAAGGGGAATGCGATGCCTGACCTGGCCAAAGGCTTTTAAAGGTTCTCCTCCTACCCGGCGGGTAGGCGAATCAGCCGTAATCAGCTCCGGATATTGCTCTTCCAGCTCCAGCAATTCCCGGTAGAGGGCGTCATATTCAGCGTCAGTCAATACGGGCTGGTCCAGCACATAATAGAGATAATTATGGCGGCGTATCTCCCGCCGCAATTCCTCAATGCGCCGGCGGGCGTGTTCCATATCCATACTCTCACCTCTTATCCCTTCAGCAAGGTGGCCGCCCAGGCAATTACCTGGGCCGCCGGTACAGTAATCAGCTGGGCAAACAGGGTACCGGCAATACGGCTGAATGACAGATATTTTACCATTACCGCCACTTCCTCCTCTTCCCTTACCCCGCGTAAGGCCTGGTCAGTGAGGGAAGCCACCTGGGGGTCAACGGCTGTGGCCAGGAACACGGTAGCGAAACCGTTGACAATGGCAGATAAAGTCACTGCAGTCGTGCTGAAGCGGGGATTCATGGCTCCGGCAAACATGGCCGACAGTACCCCGGTAGTTGCCAGGCCGGTAGCCAGGACATTCAGTAAAAAGACCTGGCCGGGCAAAGGCAATTTTTCCCCCTGGCGCACTTTGTTAATATGGCTTAAAGAAGGCGGCTTGATTTCCTTCAAACCCTGACGTAATTTGCCTGGATGTAAAAGCAACACTACCATTTTGGGCACTGAACCCACTTTTTCAAAAAGCAGTATCAAACGGCTGAAGATGCGGACAAAGCTGGGAACCAGTAAGGTTCCCAGCACTGTGCCTGCAAAAGCCGCCAGCAGCACCAGCCTGACTTTTACTGTCAGTCCGGCCAGGGTGGATTGATAGATGGCCAGGTGTTCCAGCTGGGTTTGTTCCAGTTTGCCCACTCCAGCAGTGATGGTATGAATGGCATCATCCACCAGACTGGCAAAGAGCGGGCCCTGGATGGTATTGGCCGTTGAGGCCAGCAAGAAAATCACATTCCAGAGGGAAAAAGCGATGGCCAGCCGTTTGGTCTTCACTCCCGCCAGACGGACGGAATAGGCTAAGGTGCTAATCAGATGCAAGAGGGCGGTAAAAATCATCACCACCCATAAGCGGCTTTCCATGGGCCTGGCCTCCTTAAAGGGTTTATTTACTCAAATGAGCCGTTAATGGCGGCACAACCTGTTTCTTGCGGGACATAACTCCAGGCAGATACATGGCCTGGTCGACAAGAGGCTGGCCAAAAGTTTCCTCCACCACCCGGCTTTCCGGGCCGGTGACCAGCAATTCGGTCCCTTCTTGCAGGATATCGGTAATCATCAGCAAGACCAAATCCAGGCCTTTCTCCTTGCGAATGGCCTCCATATCCGCCAGCAGTCCTGCTTTCAGCTGAGCCAGCTGAGAGAGGTCCATGGTTTCCACCTGGCCGATACCCAGGGTAAGGGGACCCATCTTGAATTCCTTGAAATCCTGATAAATGATTTCCTCATTGGTTCGCCCCACCAGGCTGGTACCGGCTTTATACATCTCCAAGCCAAACTGGTCTATATCTACCCCGGCAATCTCCGCCAGCCAGCGGGCGGTTTCCTCATCCCGTTTGGTGCAGGTGGGGGATTTGAACAGCACAGTATCTGAGAGGATAGCTCCCAGCATCAACCCCGCCATGGTCCGGGGGATTTCCACTCCTGATTCCCGGTACATGCCAGCGACAATGGTCGCAGTACAGCCCACCGGTTCATTGCGGAAAAAGATGGGTTGACCGGTCTGGATATCCCCCACCCGGTGGTGGTCAACGACTTCCAGGATTTCCGCCTGTTCCAGGCCATCAACAGCCTGACTCTTTTCATTATGGTCCACTAAAATCACTTTCTTGCGGGACAGGGCCAGCAAATGATAACGGGAGACTACCCCGAGGAAGCGGTTATTTTCATCCACTACCGGGTAATTGCGGTAACGGGTTTCCAGCATTACCTTTTTGGCTTCATCTGCCAGGTCATCAGCCTGAAATACAATGCAGTCACTGGCAGGCCGCATCAAGCTGCTGACCGGGGCACTCATATTGATCAAACGGGCAGCAGCAAAAGTATCATGGGGTACGGAAACCAGGGCTGCTCCCCGCTTTTCCGCCTCCGCCCTGACCCGGTCACTGACCGTATAGCCACAGGTGATAATCAGGCAGGCCGCTTCCCGGGCCAGCGCCGTCAGTTGAGCTTCTTCCCGGTTGCCCAGGATGACCACATCTCCCGGGCTTATGTAATCTGCCATGGTCTGGGCCGCCATCGCCCCGATAATCACATTCCCGGTCAGTTCGGTACTTTCCGCCGGACCGCTCAGCAGTTGACCATTGAGAGTGCGGATAATATTTCCCAGAGTAACATGCATTTTACCCAGGTTTTCCAGCCCCAGTTCCTGCATGTATTTGTGGGCAATATCCCCCAGGGTGACCAGACCAAGAAAATGGTTTTGCTCATCCACAATGGGAATGGTTTTAATGTTGTGGGTGCGGGTGAGAATGCCCACTTCCCGCAGGGGCGTGCCCGGCAGCACTGCTACCGGTGTATCCCCGTTTAACATATCCTCCACCCGGGCTTTGACATCAGTCAGCAGAGGCGGAGCTTCCACTCCGAAGTAGTCCAGCACAAACTGGGTTTCCAGATGGAGTTTACCCGCCCGTGCCGCCTGATATTCCCCGCCCCCCAGGGCGTTTTTGAGATAGGCATAGGCAATGGCAGAACAGATGGAATCAGTATCAGGGTTTTTGTGGCCGATTACATACACTGGTTTGGACATTTTTCTACAACTGCTCCTTTCTGATTGGTGCGTATTTTGCTATAAAAACCTTGATTCCCAGGTTCGGAAAAGCAATAGAAAGCTCGGTATCTTCTCCCTGGCCCTTAATGCCGACAATAGCCCCCGGTCCATATTTTTTATGCACTACCCGGTCCCCCAGCTGCCATTCCTGTTCAGCTGCTGTCGACCCTTGAGCTGATGTGGAGGCAGCTCCCGCCTCCAGGCGGTCTACCCCGCTTCTGCTGGCCCCTGTCCCCCGTTCCAGCAAATGGGCGGGAATCTCACTCAGGAAGCGGGAAGGGGGGTTAGTGCTGATACGGCCAAAGAGGTTGCGGCTCCAGCAATGGGTCAGATAGAGCTTCTCTTTGGCCCGGGTGATGCCCACATAGCAAAGGCGACGCTCTTCTTCCAGTTCCGCTTCTTCCAGGCTGAGCAGGGCCCGGGAGTGGGGAAAAATCCCCTCTTCCATTCCGGCCAGGAAGACCACGGGAAACTCCAGACCTTTAGCGGAATGGAGAGTCATCAGAGTCACCTGCTCCCCACTTTCCAAAGTATCAAGGTCACTCATGAGGGAAATCCCGGCCAGAAAACCTTCCAGGCCTTCTTCTTCCTGGCGGGCATCAAATTCCATGGTTACCGTCCGGAATTCCCGCAGGTTTTCCAGGCGGGTCTGGGCCTCCACCGTTTTTTCCGCTTCCAGTTCTGCCTGGTAGCCGGTGCGCTCCAGCACTGCATCCAGCATTTCCGTAACCGAAGCGATCTCCACCTGCCGACGCAAATCCTCCATTAGATTAATGAAGTCCCGCACTGCCTTCTGGGACCGGGCAGAAAGTCCTGGAATTTCCTCCACTACCATTAAGACCTGGTAAAGGCTGAGATTGCGCCGGGCCGCTTCCTGGCGGATTTTGTTCACCGTAGCTTCCCCGATATTGCGTTTGGGCACATTGATAATGCGCTCCAGACTGACACTATCAGCCGGATTGACCAGTACCCGCAGGTAGGCCAGCACATCTTTGATTTCCTTGCGTTCATAGAACTTGAGGCCTCCGACCATTGTGTACGGGATGGCATTGCCGATCAGCTCATCTTCAATGGCCCGGGACTGGGCGTTAGTGCGGTATAAAACCGCAAAATCGCTGTAAGGGCGGCCATTCTTATTTAAACGCAGGATTTCTCCCACGATAAAGCGGGCTTCCTCCTTTTCATCCCCCAGCTGCACACAGACGATTGGTTCACCTGCCGGGTTTTCCGTCCAGAGGGACTTATCCTTGCGACCCACATTATTGGCTACCACCGCATTGGCCGCAGCCAGAATAGTTCTGGTGGAACGATAATTCTGCTCCAGTTTGATTACTTTAGCCTCAGGATAGTCCCGTTCAAAATCCAGAATATTGCCAATATCCGCTCCCCGAAAACGGTAAATACTCTGATCATCATCCCCCACCACACACAAATTGCGATGGGCCGAAGCCAGCAAATTGACCAGTCGGTACTGGGCATGGTTGGTATCCTGGTACTCATCCACCAGGATATAGAGGAATTTCTGCTGATAATAGGCCAGGATTTCCGGAAACTCCTCAAACAGCTGCACAGTCAGCATGATCAGGTCATCAAAATCCAGGGCCTGGTTACGAATCAGTTTTTGCTGATAGCTCTCATAGACCCGGGACGCCGTTTCCGCCAGCCAGTCACCATAAACCCGGCGCCGCATTTGGGCCGGGGTTTCCAGGCGGTTTTTGGCATCACTGATCAGGGCAGCCATCAGGCGAGGGGAGTATTTTTTCTCGTCCAGATTCAGTTCCCGCAGACATTCCTTCAGCACTGTCTGCTGGTCTGCCGTATCGTAGATAACAAAATTGGGATCATAGCCCAGATAGCTGATTTCCCGCCGCAGGATGCGCAGACAGGCGGAATGGAAAGTGGAAACCCACATGTCTCTGCTGATAACTTCCCCTACCAGCTGTTCCACTCTTTCCTTCATCTCACCGGCCGCTTTGTTGGTAAAAGTGATGGCTAAAATCTGCCAGGGCTTGACTCCCTGCCTGATCAGATAAGCGATACGATGGGTTAAGACCCGGGTTTTGCCACTGCCGGCCCCGGCCAGAATCAGCAAGGGGCCATTGATATGGGTAACAGCTTCCCGCTGCACAGGATTGAGGTTGGCCAGCAAATCAGCCATTTTGTTCTTCCTTTCTTTGCTTGTACTAAGACTGATATATATTCTACAACATCTGTTTGTTTCCTGCTATAAGTTTTCTGCTTAAAATTAGAGCTTTCTCCACCTGGCTTTACGGCCGATTTCCACAGGAGTAATTAAACCCTAACGCCGGGTACAATCTTAAACAAAAAGAAAAAGGGGCTAACCCCCTTTCGTTTTTATACCCTGAAACGATTAACCATCTGCTGCAGGTTTTGCGCCAGTCCGGAGAGATTTTGGGCCGCAGCTGCTACCTGCTGGGCAATGGCCTTGAGCTCGTGAGTACTGTGACTGACATTCTTGACCGCATTGGCGCTATCATCAGTAGCCCGGGCGATATTTTCAATAGTGAGCAGGACGTTGTCACTGCCAGCAGCCATTTCCTCCGTAGCGGCAGTATTTTCCTCAGTGATAGCAGCGATATTGTCAATTGCCTGCACCACATCCCGGCTTTGCTGCTGCACATTTTGAATGGCAGCAGCAATGGCCTGGAGCTCGTCCCCTGCCTTGCGGGCGATTTCCACGATTTCCTGTAAAGCGGAACCGGCCGCATGGGCTTTGCTAACTCCCTGTTCTACCTGAGTGGTACCCGTTGCCATCGCCGCAACCGCCTGTTCGGTGGCTTTCTGGATAGTCTGGATCAATTGCCGGATTTCCTGGGTGGAACGGCTGGACCGTTCTGCCAGTTTGCGCACTTCATCGGCTACTACCGCAAAGCCTTTGCCATGTTCCCCGGCCCGTGCAGCCTCAATAGCCGCATTAAGAGCCAGCAAGTTAGTCTGTTCAGCAATATCATCGATAACCTGGACAATTTCCCCAATCTGTTTGGAGTGCGCCCCCAGCTGCTTAATATCTTCCGCTGCTGCAAATACTACCCGGCGAATTTCTTCCATACCTTGAACGGTTTCCGCTACTACCTGGCCACCGGCTTCCGCCTTTTCCCGGTTAAGACGAGCCGCCTCCTCCACCAGTTGCATGCGCTCTCCGATTTCAGCAATTCCTGTGGCCATACGGTTAACCATTTCTGCACCTCTGGTTACGTTCACTGCTTGCTCCTGGGCCCCGGCGGCGATTTGGGCAATTGCCTGACTCAACTCCCGCATGGCTGTTTCCGCGGTCTGTACAGAACTGCTCTGCAGTCTGGCGCCTTCTTCCACCACCCGGATGGTTTCATTAATGGCATTCATGATTTCCTCAGTAGTCACCGCAGCCTGCTGAGCACTGGCAGTCAATTCCTGACTGGCGCCATTCACAGCGTTGGAAGTATTGAAGACCTCAGTAATAACCTGGCGCATATTTTCCAACATGGCGTTAAAGCCCTGGGCCAGTAACCCCAGCTCATCGGATCCTTTGCCCTGTACTGCAGCCGTCAGATCTCCTCTGGCGACCTGATCAGCCACAGCCGCCAGATGGCGCACCTGTTTGGCTACCCCATGGGCAAAGATGGTGCCCACCAGCATCGCAACCAGAATTGCGATAACAGTCGTCCAGAGAATAGCTGTATTGAGGTGTTCCAGCTCAACAAAAGCCTCTGCTGTCGGCTCCTGTACAAATATACCCCAACCCAGGCGCTGCAGGGGCTTGTAACCGGCGACTTTTTCTACCCCCTGGAAGGTATAAGTGGTAAAGCCCTCTTCCCCGGCCAGAGCCTTTTTAATGAAAGGCAATTGCTCTCCCAAATTGGTTTGTTTTCTGACCAGTTCCCGGTCCGGGTGGGCAATTACAATCCCCTTTCTGTCCACAATATAGCCATAACCGCTCTTGCCCAGTTTCATCTTGGAAACCATGTCACTGAGGCTGCCCAGATCGATGTCAGCAGCCAGTACCCCGATAGCTTTACCGTTTTTATCTTTGATGGCTTTCGCTACAGTTACAATCGGCAACCCTGTAGAAGCATCATTGTAAACGTCGGTGATTTCGATTTTATCACTCTTGATGGCTTGCTGAAACCAGGGGCGTTGCCGGGCATCATAGTCTGCCGGCAGATTTGTAGTCGGAGTGATACTGGGCAAACCAGGCTGATCCAGGTATCCGGCATAAATAAACATAAACTGGGGATTATTTTTAATCACCTGGGAAAAAATCGCTCGCTGGGCGGCAAAATCCTTGCTCTCCAAAGCCGGCAGAACAGCCAGGGTTTCCACGATTTTCTCCGAAGCCCGGATATGGTTATCGGTCTCCCGGGCCAGGGAATCCACCAGAGCGTTAATCCCCTTGCGCGTCTGGTTTTCAATACCCGCCTGGGCATTTTGCCGGGCATGTACCCCGGCCACTACCAGCGGAATGATAATCAGAGCCGCAAACATAAACAATAATTTAGCACGAAAATTCCAGAACCTGGCCTTCATCTTCTCGCCTCCGCTTATAAGCAATTAAATTTTTGATTACAAATATTCGTCAATTTTTGTCTATTTCCTGCCATCAGATTTAAGTCAGTATATTATAGACAAATCGAAAAGGGTGTCTATCATTTATACACTATTGATAGACACCCTGATAAATTCATCTCCGTTTGGCCAGCTCCCGGTAGACCCGGGCCGGTTCCATGCCCTGTTCCGCCAGCAGTACCCAGAGGTGATAAATCAGGTCAGCAGCTTCCCAGGCCACTTCCTCGGGCTGACGGTTTTTGGCAGCGATAATTACCTCGGCCGCCTCTTCTCCCACTTTTTTCAGGATCTTATCCAGCCCCTGATTGAAAAGTTTGGCGGTATAAGAGCCCTCCGGCCTGGTCTCTTGCCGCTCCTTGATTACTCGCCAGAGTTCCACCAGAATTTCACTGCCCGCCAGGCTTTCTTGCTCTTCTCTCTCCCCAAAACTGAGGCGATTGTGAAAACAGGAATATTCCCCGGTATGACAGGCTACCCCCACCTGTTCCACCTTGATAAGAAGGGCATCGGCATCACAGTCATAAGCGATTTCCCGTACCAGCTGGTAGTGGCCTGAGGTTTCCCCTTTATTCCATAACTGCTGGCGACTGCGACTCCAGAACCAGGTACGCCCTGTGGCCAGGGTCCGTTCCAGAGCCTGCCGGTTCATATAAGCCAGCATCAGCACTTCCCTGGTATGCACATCCTGAACAATAGCCGGCAGCAGGCCATCGGGGCCAAACTGCAAGTCCTGGATTCCCTTTTGTTTCATATCCTCACCTTCACCCCTTGCTGCCGCAGATATTCCTTGACTTCCCTGATAGTATAAGTGCCAAAGTGGAAAATGGAAGCAGCCAGTACAGC
Organism: Carboxydocella sp. ULO1; assembly: GCF_002049255.1. NCBI lineage: Bacteria > Bacillati > Bacillota > Clostridia > Eubacteriales > Clostridiales Family XVI. Incertae Sedis > Carboxydocella > Carboxydocella sp. ULO1. Next base: position 116,404 of record NZ_BDLQ01000058.1, read on the forward strand.
GTCAGCTTCACCTTTTGTCACCCCATCCAGAAGGTGTGCTAACGTCCCGGCCCCCCCGGAGGCAATCACCGGTATGCGCACTGTCCGGGCAATGGCCCGGGTCAGCTCCAGGTCATAGCCATCCTTGGTGCCATCGCGGTCCATACTGGTGAGCAAAATTTCGCCTGCCCCCAGACGCTCTACCTCCTGGGCCCAGGCCACTGCATCCAGCCCGGTGGGAGTGCGACCACCATGAATAAAAACTTCCCAGCCATCCCCATGCTGACGACGCCGGGCGTCAATGGCCACTACAATGCACTGGCTGCCAAACTGCCGCGCTCCTTCTGCTACCAGCGCCGGATTTTTGATGGCAGCCGTATTGACCGAAACCTTGTCCGCTCCGGCCAGCAGCATCTGGCGCATATCATCAACGGTGCGGATACCTCCCCCGACAGTAAAGGGAATAAACACCTCTTCCGCCGTTCGCCGCACTACCTCCAGCATGGTTTGCCGCCCCTCATGGGAGGCAGATATGTCCAGAAAAACCAGTTCATCGGCCCCGGCCTGGTCATAAAAGCGGGCCAGTTCCACCGGGTCACCGGCATCCCGCAAATTGATAAAATTGGTGCCCTTGACCACCCGTCCCCCATCCACATCCAGGCAGGGAATAATGCGTTTGGCTAACATCAGCCACAAACCTCCAATGCTTCACTGAGGTTGACCGTTCCCGCATAAAGGGCTTTACCCACGATAACCGCTTCAACCCCCAGACTTTCCAGTTCCTTCAGAGCCTGCAGGTCTGCCAGAGTGGCCACCCCACCGGAAGCGATCACCCTCAGTCCACTTTCCCGGGCCAGGGCAGCAATGCTGTCCAGATTAGGACCTTTCAGAGTGCCGTCCCGCCGCACATCGGTAAAGACCACCCGTTTGACCCCGATCTCCACCATCTCCCGGGCCAGTTGACCGACCGTTTTTTCCACCGTTGCTTCCCAGCCTTCAATGGCGACCAGGCCATCTTTGGCATCTATCCCCACCACAATGGCCTCCTCCCCAAAGCGCTGGATGGCTTCCCGCACCAGGGCAGGCTGGTTAATGGCCACCGTACCCAGGATCACCCGATTCACTCCCAGGTTCAGCAGCTCCTCGATGGTCTCCAGGCTGCGAATACCACCACCCAGCTGAACAGGGATTTTCACTTCCCTGACAATGGCTTCAATACAGGTCCGGTTATAGGGTTTGCCGGTAAAAGCTCCATCCAGATCGACCAGATGCAGCATTCTAGCCCCCAGCTCCTGCCAGCCCAGAGCAACTGCCACGGGATCGTGGGAATAGATGGTCTCATTTTCCACCTTTCCCTCCACTAGCCTGACACACTTGCCTTCCCGCAAATCAATGGCCGGAATAATCAGCACCGTAAATCAACTCCCCGAAATTTTTTAGTATCCGCAATCCATCCCGGCTGCTCTTTTCCGGATGGAATTGTACCCCCCATAATCCGGGAGCTGCCACCGCCGCCGCAAAAGGACGACCATACTCAGACCAGGCAGCTACCGTTTCTGCCTGTGCTGCTTCCACATAATAGGAATGGACAAAATAACAATAGGTCCCTGTCGCCAGCCCCTGAAACAGCAGTTGCCCCCAGGGGTTAGCGGTAAACTCCAGCTGATTCCAGCCCATATGGGGCACCTTCAGTTCTCCCCGAAAACGCACCACCCGTCCGGGCAACAAACCTAGTCCCGGCTGTTCGGGGCTTTCTTCACTGCTTTCAAACAGAAGCTGCATACCCAGGCAGATCCCTAAAAGCGGCTTGCCCATGGCAACCAGTTCCTTTAAGGGCTCCACCCAGCCACCCCCGCTGAGCCGTTCCATGCCATAGCCAAAGTGGCCAACCCCGGGTAAAATCAGGGCCCTGACGGCCACCATCTCTCCCGGTTCAGCCAGAATTTTCGTTTCCAATCCGGCAGCCTGACAAGCCCGCACCACACTGCGCAAATTGCCGGCACCGTAATCGATTATACCGACGGTCATTTTCCTACCCCCATCATAATACACCCTTGCTGGACAAAACCCCCGGAATGCGGGGATTTACCATAGTCGCCTGACCCAGAGCCCTCCCCAGAGCCTTGAAACAGGCCTCGGCCAGGTGGTGGCAATTGTGCCCCGCCAGACCGCGCACATGCAGGTTCAAGCCCCCGTGGTTAACCAGGGCCCGGCAGAATTCCTCCACCAGTTCCAGGTCAAAATTGCCTACCTGGGCCCGGGGAAAGGTCAGGTCGAAATTGAGGTAAGGCCGGCCACTCAAGTCCACTACTACCTGGACCAGGGCATCATCCAGCGGCACTGTCGCCTCCCCAAAGCGGTTAATTCCCGCTTTATCCCCCAGTGCGCGTACCAGGGCCTGTCCCAGGGTGATGCCCACATCTTCCACAGTATGATGGGCATCAATCTGCAAGTCCCCACTGGCTTCCACTGTCAGCCCGAAGAGCCCATGCTGTCCGATCTGGGTCAGAAGATGATCGAAAAACCCGATCCCGGTCTCGATCCGGGGCGGACGTATCTGGTCCAGTTCCAGTACCACCTTCACCCTGGTTTCCCTGGTTGTCCTCTCCACCGCTATGGTTCGGTTCATTTTGCCAGCACCTCTTTTACATTCGCCATCAGCAGGCGGTTTTCCTCCATTGTACCCACAGTAATTCGCAGACAATTAGTCAAACGGGGATGGCCCAGAAAACGCACCAGTATCCCCCGTTCAGCCAAAGCAGCAGCTACTGCTTGCGCTGGCCGGTCAAATTCCACCAGCAGGAAATTGGCGGCACTGGGCCAAACTTTTTTCACCCCCGCTATCTCTGCCAGCTCCCGGCTCAGTTCCTCTTTATCCTTTAAGATAGTCTCTATTTGCTGGACAAACAGCTCCCGGTGGCGTAATGCCGTCAATGCTGCCAGCTGGCTAAAGGCATTGAGATTATAGGGCTGGCGCACTTTATGCAGTTCCCTGATTAGCTCCCGGTTACCCAGGGCATAGCCCACCCTCAGTCCCGCCAGGCCAAAGGCTTTGGAAAAGGTACGGAGAATCAGGAGCTGGGGGTAACGGGGCAGCAAATCCACTACCGTTTGCCCGCAGAATTCGTAGTAGGCCTCATCCACTACCACCAGGGCCTCGGTCCTTTCCAGCACCTGAATGATCTCATCTCTTTCCACCAGGTTGCCGGTAGGGTTATTAGGGGTACAGATAAAGACTGCCCCGGTAGCTGGCTGCTGTGCCTGTTCCAGTAAAGGCGCCAGTTCCAGGTTGAATTCCTCATCCAGCGGCACTTCAACCGGGGTACCACCAGTAGCCAGAGTATTGATGGCATACATGGCAAAACTGGGTCCACCATAAACCGCCTGGCGCCCGGGTCCAACATAAGCCTGGCAGACCAGATGCAGGATTTCATCCGAGCCATTGCCCAGCAGAATCTGGTCAGCTTCTACCCCACAGTAGGCCGCCAGCTCAACCCGCAGCTGACTGGCAGTAGCGTCAGGATAGCGCTGAAACAGACCGGTCGACAAAGTCGCCAGCATTTCGGCCAGCACCGGTGCCGGAAACGGATGGGGGTTTTCATTGGCATCCAGTTTCACCCGCCAGGGTAATTCGTGGGGATCATAAGGTTTAAGGGCCTGTAGCCAGGCGCGCGCCTCAATCACTGCTCTCCCTCCTCTGTCAGGTCTTCCAGGCGTACCGCTACTGCCCTGGCATGGGCGGTCAATCCTTCTGTATTAGCCAGTTTGACAATGGCCTCTCCTTCTGCTTTCAAACCCCGGGCGGTATAGGAAAGGAGGCTGGTTTTCTTCATAAATGTCTCCACATTAAGGGCGGAATAGAAACGGGCGGTACCACCAGTCGGCAGCACATGGTTGGGCCCGGCCAGATAGTCCCCTACCGGTTCCGGTGTATAGGGTCCGAGAAAAATGGCACCGGCATGCTGAATAAGGCCCAGCCATTGCCAGGGGTCCTGCACTTGCAATTCCAGGTGTTCAGGAGCATAGCGGTTAGCCAGTGCTACCGCTTCCTCCAGATCAGCAGTGATAATTGCCCCACCGTAAGACACCAGACTTTTAGCCGCTATTTCCCGTCTCTCCAGGGCCTGCAGCTGTTTTTCCACTTCCCCAGCTACCGCTTCTGCCAGCTCCCGGCTGGGGGTGAGCAACACTGAGGAAGCCAGCACATCATGTTCAGCCTGGGATAGAAGGTCAGCTGCCAGATAACGAGGATTGGCAGTCTCATCAGCGATAATCAGGATTTCACTGGGCCCGGCCAGCATGTCGATATTGACCCGGCCATAGACTTCCTTCTTGGCCAGGGTAACATAGATATTGCCCGGACCGGTAATCAGGTCCACCTTCCGGATGGTTTCGGTGCCAAAGGCCAGGGCAGCGATAGCCTGCGCTCCCCCGATTTTATAGATTTCCGTCACTCCTGCCTCCCGGGCCGCCACCAGGGTATAGGGACTCAAACGTCCATCCCGCCTGGGTGGAGCCACCATAACAATCTCCTTTACCCCTGCTACCCGGGCAGGAATGGCATTCATTAGCACTGAGGAGGGATAATCGGCAGTCCCCCCCGGGACATAAATTCCTACCCGCTCCAGGGGCCTTACCAGCTGGCCCAGCACATTCCCCTTTTGGTCTGGTTCTGCCCAGGATTTGGGCAGCTGTTTCTGGTGAAAGGCACTAATATTATCCCGGGCCAGGCGCAGGGCCGCCAGAAACTCCTCATCCACCCGGGTATAAGCCTCAGCTACCTCTGCCTCGGATACGCGCATGGTGGCTGCTGTTAGCTCTACCCCGTCAAAGCGGGCCGTGTAGGCCAGTACCGCCTCATCTCCGCGACATTTGACTTCCGCCAGTATCTCCCTGACTGCCTGTTCATAACAGGCCAGATCGCCATATTCCTTCATTAACAGCCGTTCTGCCTCTACCGAACCGGCTTGCAAAATCCTGAACACCATCTTCGTCCCTCCTCAACAATCACTGTGCCGCTGGCTGGTATGGAATTTCAGCTTTTCCAGTAACGGCCCGATCCGCCTATCCTTGATGCGCAGATTGACCCGGTTGGCAATCAGGCGAGCGGTAACCGGAAAAATCTCCTCCACTTCCGCCAGATTGTTTTCCCGCAAAGTACGACCGGTAGAAACCAGATCCACAATCAAGTCCGCCAGCCCCACCAGGGGAGCCAGCTCGATATTGCCATGCAGCTTGATAATTTCCATCTGCAAACCTTTGCTCTGGAAAAACTGTTCCGCCACCCGGGGAAACTTGGTGGCTACCCGGGCTGCCGCCCATTGCGACCAATCGGTTATGGGAGTGAGCGCCTTAGGAGCCGCTACCACAAAACGGCAAAAACCGAATTTCAAATCCAGCAACTCATAAACATCCTTGCCCTGTTCGGCAATGGTATCTTTCCCCACTATCCCCAGATCCGCTGCTCCGTATTCCACAAAGGTAGGAATATCCGTGGGCCGGCAAATGAGGTAATTAACTTCCTGTTCCGCATCAGTAAAAAAGAGCTTGCGGCTGTCCCCCAGCAACTGGTCTGTATTTAAGCCACAGCGGCCCAGCAACTCCACCGCCTCCGCAAACAAAGCCCCCTTGGGCAGGGCAATGGTTAAGAAATCGTTATTTTTACTGAACATAGCCCTTCTCCTCTTTAGTTAGTTAAAGTGATGATTTACTAATATACTATCATGGTAATGGAGAAAAAGTCAATAAAAAAATAAGCGCCGGATTTGCATCAGGCGCTAGAGCCATAAGCCCGGTCCAGCCCAAATGGTAACCGCCAGATTCCCGTCCCGGCGGGGCAACCAGACAGTAAAAGTGGTTCCCTCCGCTTCGGTGCTGACCAGGTTGATTTTTCCGCGATTCTTCTGAACCAGAGTGGCTACTATATCCAGTCCCAGACCATTGCCTTCAGCCCCTTTGGTAGTGAAACCCCGCTCAAAGATTAGTCTTTGCAGTTTGACGGGGATAGGGGGCCCCCAGTTATGTACCGCCAGGCGAAAGCCTTCTTCCAGTTCCTCGATGCTTACAGTAACTATCCGGTCCCGGGGCAACAAATCCTTGACAGCATAAATGGCATTATCCAGCAGATTGCCCAGGATGCGGGCCAGATCCAGACCGCTGATTTCCGCCTGACCCAGATTGGAGCGGATATTGAACTGTAAACGTATCCCTTTTTCCTCGGCCAGGGCCTTCTTCTTCCATAAAAGAGCTTCCACTTCCGGTTGACTGACCAGCCGGTTTTTGTTGGCCCCGATTAGCTGGGCAGTGATTTCCGCCAGGTATTCGTATGCATCCTGAGGCTTGCCCAGTTGAATCAAGCCCCCGATGACCTGGAGGTGATTGAGGAAATCGTGACGATAAGCACTTAAAGTAGCATTAAACTCTTTGGCCTCTTCCAGTTGCAGAGCCTGCAGCCTAGCTTCTTCTTCCACATCAGCCATACGAATGATTTCCCTGACCATGAATACCCCCAAAATAGCGCAAAAGACCCCCAGGAGTCCGATGGTGATGAGCAAGCTATCACTTCTCAGCACCGAACTCCAGCGAGTCTCGTATCGCCAAAATAGCTGTAAAGTTACCAGCAATAAGAAAAGCCAACCTTGCAAGAGGATATTAGCGATTAAAAAAGCCACTTTGCGGCTGATTTGTCTGGAAGGCATTTCTCCCCATCCTTTTATCCACGAATCCTGCGCTGGTACAGGTCGAACCAGACTATCCGTCGGCGTCCGGTCCACCAGGCAGCCAGATAAACAGGAATCATTTGTAACTGACCAACTAAAATCATTAAACGCCAATCATTTAAAGCTTTTTGTAAAAAATTTTGTTGATTTAAGATTTTTACAACCAGTATTCCGGTAAAAATGTCAATAACTATCATGGTTAGATAGCTTAATATTGCCACAACCAGGCTAAACCAGACACGCCTCCAAACAATGCTGCCCCCTAAAGCCATCAAGGCCAAAGAAACAGGAATATGCAAACCATAAGGAAGGCCCGCGCGTTTAATCAGGGCAGCAACAACACCATCTGCCAGGGCCAGCACCAGGCCCAAGCCCAGTACCTGCAGCAATGTTCCCCGCTTGCCCAGCAAGGTAGTAAACAATAACAAATAGGCTGCTATGGCCGGCCACCAGGATAGTAACAAAACCTGTAACTGCATTTTCTCCCTCTTCTTGTTTATTTTTAAAATAGCGACAGCCCAAGAAACTCGCCCTATTTCCTCAATTTTTTCGGCACTTCGGGTTCATAGACAAACAGACTACTGGTTATATCCACATTAGCCTGTGCCAGCAACAACAGCACATTAACCAACCCGCTCAAGATCCGCTTCGACATGGGTCCATCGCCTCCTCGGAACAGGGGCCGGGCTGTCGCTATTTATACTCTCTAAATGGATTTTCGACAAAATATAGCAAAAATCCTGCTGGTATCTAAAAATATTTGCCCAGCCAGTGGTAAACAGGGGGCACTACCGTCAACCCCTGCCAGAACATACCTAAGGCCATCCCGGCAGTCAACCAGGCCGGTACTGCCAGCAGCCAGAATAACAGAATTGTGCTGACCCAGAAGATCAGGGTAACTAAAGCCCGCCGCCGCAGTTTCTCCGCCTGTTGCCGGCTGCCCAGCGGCTTGCTGGGGGCCGGCGCCGGTGCATAGCGCCAGATGGCAAGGGCAGCCAGCATGATCAGCACAGGCACTGCTGGCTCCAGTCTCTCTGCGGCCGTCCGGGTTAGCCAGGCCAGCAGAGCCATTACGGTAGTTCCTACCATAACGCAGCGCCAGGGGGCAGTGGCATGGCCACCTCCGGCCCACATGCGCAGGGTAACTGCTGGCAGAGTTACAGCCAGGGTTTCCCACCCGGTGTCCAGCAGCCAGGCCAGCAGGGCCAGGCCCAGAATATTACCGAGGGTAGTGGTAAGGATGGTCAAGGAGTAAAGGAGTACTTCCTCGTCCTCTGCCGATAGGCCCTGACTGGTGGCCAACCAGGCTGCCATTTTCTTGAGCATAGCTTATCCCTCCACTATCACTATCTCCCCTGCTGCCCGGCGCCTTCTGGCCTCAGCCAGCACTTCTGTCCAGTTCTTTTCCCTCCGCTGTAACCGTACCTCGGTATCCATCCCCTGTCTATTTACTCCCTGCCGTTCCAGAGCCAGGAGCAGCCGTTCATAGCCTATGGCAAAGCCAGTAGCAGGTAACGGCTGCCCGAAGCGGGCCAGCAGCCCATCATAACGGCCGCCTCCGCAAAGGGAGAAGCCCAGGCCGGGGGCAAAGCCTTCAAAAATTACACCGGTATAATAATCCAGCCCTCTGAGCAGGCTGAAGTCCAGGACAATCCGTTCCGCCAGGCCATAAGCCTCCAGGTAGTCCATGGTTTCCCCCAGCTCGGCCAGAGCCTGAGCCGCTTCCGGTCCCCTGGTCAGCTGCTCTGCCCGCACCAGCATCTCCCGGCCTCCCCGCAGGGTCAGCAGTTCCGCTCCCCGACCCAGCAGCTGTTCCGCCCGCACCAGGTCTTTTCTGGACACAGCGGCTTTCACTTCCCTCTCCTGTTCAGGAGTCAGGCCCTGTTCAGCCATCAGACCCTGCAGTAGTCCCATGTGTCCCAGATGCAGTTGAAATTCCTTTAAGCCGGCGGCCAGCAGGCTTTCAGCAGCCAGGGCCACTACTTCCCCATCAGCCCAGCCTCCCGGCAAGCCGATCAGCTCCACCCCGGCCTGGCCGTACTCCCGCCAGCGCCCTACCTGCGGTTCTACCTGGGTAAAAACCTGGCCACTGTAAAAAAGGCGCAGGGGCAAGGGCCACTGGGCCAGGCGACTGGCCGTCAGCCGGGCAATTGGAGTGGTCCAGTCCGACCGCAGGGCCAGAATATCGCCATTGCGGTCAATTAACTTGATGACTTCCCTGCCCTCATCATTTAGGCCCAGGCTGATGCTATCCCAGTATTCCAGGGTGGGAGTGGCCACCTCCCGATAACCCCAGAGGGCAAAAGTCCGGGTCATAACCTCCTCCAGCTGCCTGCGGCTGGCTCTTTCCCCCGGCAACCAGTCTCGCACTCCTGCCGGTATGCGCCAGAATTTTTCTTTCTCCATCTCTATTCCCCTTTCTCCTCGGCCAGACGGCGCAAAATCAGCTTATAACCATCAGCACCGTAATAGAGGGCCCGTTTGACCCGGCTGATAGTGGCACTGCTGGCCCCGGTCTGTTCCGCAATTTCCCCGTAAGTGGCATTGGCTTCCAGCAATCTGGCCACCTCCAGGCGCTGGGCCAGGGCCTGGATTTCCGCCACCGTACAGATATCCTCAAAAAACCGATAGCACTCCTCCCGGTTTTGCAATAACAAAATGGCGTCAAACAGCCGGTCAACCAGTGGATGTTCCAGTTTGGACCGATAGTTCATGGTCCCCCTCCTTCACTGCCTGTTCACCTGCCATTATACGCCATTCTCATCGCTTCTGCAATATATTAGTGTTTTAATTAGTTAAAGACAAGGGGGATTAACCCCGGGGTGCATAGAGGATAATACCAGCTCCTAGCAATGCTATGGCCGCACCCAGCCCATCCCAGAAATCGGGCTGTCTGCCATCAATCCCCCAGCCCCAGAGCAGCGAAAGGGCGATAAATACACCACCGTAAGCGGCGTAAACCCGCCCGAAGGAAGGAAACTCCTGCAGGGTGGGGAGAATACCGTAGAGAATGAGGATAGTCGCCCCGGCGATTCCATAGAACCAGCCCTTTTGCTCCCGCAAGGCCAGCCAGACCAGATAGCCACCCCCGATTTCCGCCAGACCGGCCAGAATAAACAGCATTGCTGCTTTAAACATCCCTTCACCTCTCTCTTGCTTGCTATCAAAATTATAAAGCCCTGACCGATGTTTGTACAGGTCAGGGCTACTTCTTTTACTTAACTTTTTTGATAGCCTGATTGGCCAGGTCAATAGCCTGTCCCAGGACTGTTAGCGCCTGGTCAGGGTTGTGGAAACCGCGGGAGTTTTCCGCTGCCACCCAGTCCCAGCGCCACTGAGCCTGCACGATCAAGCGCCGGGCGGCTTCCAGGTCAGCTGCCGGGCGTCCGGCTTTTTCAGCCGCGGCTACAGCCTGGTGAGCCTCCACCAGGGTTTGAGCTGCCCGCTGTTGCAACGCCCAGGTCCGGTCCTGAATCCGGTAAATCATTTCCTTGAACCATTCCGGTTTCTGAGCCCGGTGGCAAACGGCACAGGAGCGCTCCACATCTTTCAGGGGACTGGTCCACCAGTGAGAAGAATATTTGACTTTATTCTTATCCCGTAAATAGGGCATGTGGCAATCCACGCAGGTCACTCCCGCTTTACCGTGGATACCTGTCATATGAGTTTCGAATTCGGGATGCTGGACTTTTCGCAATTTGGCTTTGGAATCCGGGTGCTCCCAGTCGAAGAAAGGGCCCCCCTCATACTGGTCATAATATTTCTCGATTTGCTCCGGTTCCAGCCCGTTTTTCCAGGGAAATACCACTTTCTTGTTATCCTTGCGGAAATAATACTCCACATGGCACTGGCCACAGACATAATTGCGCATGGCCTGGCGGTTGGCTTTGGTAACATCAATCCCCCGTTCCTTCATAGCCTCCACAAATGGTGGCCGGGTAATGCGCAGGTTCATAGTTTCCGGGTCGTGGCAGTCAGCACAGCTGATGGGGACATTGATCTTCTTCCCTACTTCCTCAAAATCACTGGTAAAAAACTTATCCCCCATGTCGCGGATTAACTTGGGTACTTGCGCCGATTTGCAGGTCCAGCAAGAGGCACTGGGTTTTTTCCGTTTGGTGGCACGAATATCTTCCAGTGAATATACGTGTCCCCGTTCCTCGTTATAGTCGATACTGAAACCATAGCCTTTGAACAATTCCTTGATTTCCGGCTCTGTAGTAAATTTTGAGTATTTAACTGATCCGCCATATTTGGTGCGCTCCGCCAGTTTATTTTTTTGATAGGTCTCATATTCCAGGGGATAGACCTTGCCCCATTCGGAGGGATCACAGGTTTCTTCCTTGATAGCACCTTTCTTGATTTCCGGTCCCTTTGGCCCCTCCGGCCCGGCACAACCGGCAGCCCAGAGGACCAGGCCAGCTAAAACCAGCAAGATTATTCCTTTAGTGCGCATTGAAAAATTCATCCTTCTTTCACCCTTTCCAGCATTTGTCCATGCGGGGTTCCCCGGTGACAATTCCAGCATTTCTGTTCCGTATTGATTTTCTGCAATGTCCCTTTATGACAGCGAATACAATTGGCCTGAATCACTTCCTGGCTCTGAGGAGTAGCCCGCAGCACCGCCGGAAACTGTCCCGTAGTATTGCGATAAATATGCCCCAGGCCAGCCTTGCTTTTAAACCACCATTTCCGGGGCCACTCATGGGGAGCATGACAGTCATTACACCCTACTCCTTGATGGACCGAACTTGCCCAGGTGCGATATTCCCCCTGCATCAGATGACAATTGGAACAAAAGCGGGGCCTGTCCCCATAGGCAAAATTAATAGTCAATAAGAGCCCGATGATTACAACCGCCAGCAGTGTAAAAAAGGCAATGCGATAGCGATTTTCCACAGCCTTTCACCTCCTGGCATTAGTATGAGCAAAAAAAGAAGCCTCATGCACAGGCATGAAGCTAATTGCTGCCCAGAATTTTTTCTGTTTCCTGCCAGACAGTGGCCCAGACCAGAGAATTGTGGTGACTTTCCCAGTGATAATATTTCTCCGGAGTGCGCAGGAGGTAACGCTTGCGGGCCGGAATACCCTGCGCCAGAGCATTGGTATTGCCCACCACCCAGTCTCCGGCTTTTTTCAAAGCTGCTACCTCCTCGTCAGCTATTACCAGTTTTTCCGTCCAGGAATTGTACTCAGTTGCCAGCGGAATATATGGTACTCCCAGCGGCTTGCCCGTCAATGGCTGACAAATGCGCTTCAGGGGCTCTCTTTCCTGGACAACAAACAATTCACTATCCGGGGCCAGGTCATTGTAAAAACCGCTCAGCAGTGACCAGCCCCAGTGCGGGGTTCCCAGTGTGAAAAGCCCCAGCACCGGTCGCCCCCGGAACAGACTGTGCTCCACTACATAACGGGCCACCAGCCCTCCTTTACTATGGCCTAATAGCAGATAACAATAGCTTTTGCCATAGGGATGTCGCTTTTTTTCTTCAACTGGTAAGGCTGCGGCCAGACTGGCCGCCACCCTGCTGACATGTTCTGTTGAAGGATACTGATAGGCAAGTACCTGCTCCAGATTATAGCCCATTTCCCGCCAGTAACCCAGGAAACTGTCAGGAGCGATATGCTCCCTGTCTTTATACATTCCCCAGATAGTGCGGTCAGAAAATAAACCATGCAATAATACCAGAATCGGCCAGTCCGGTACCTGGGGCCTGGGATCCTCCTTGTCCGGCAAGCCATCTCCATCTGTATCCGGGAATAAAGGATTGGACTGAATATTATACCCTGGAACTGCCATCTGTGCTGTCAACCCGAAAGGTTTGGCCTGGCTGATACCCATTTCCTCTCCATCAGTTAAGCCATCCCCATCCGTATCTGCTCGCTCCGGATCGGTAAAAATAACCTGGCCGTATTGGGTCAACAGGCCCTGCCTTTCTTCCCCATCAGGCAAACCATCTCCATCCCTGTCCTCTGCCGGAGCGGGGGGATACAAAGCCAGCAGTTCCTCCCCATGCCAGTCATCCTGATACTGACCACCACCGGCTTCCGCCAGGTCCCGCAGCACTCCATGCACCCCAACGCCCAGGCCCAGGGTGTGAATCCTGATCCCACTGCTACCTGCCTTCTCGCCCAGTTCCCATAATACCTCCGGTCGGGTATTGTGTCCCTCTGTAAAAAGGACAATGGATTTTTCCGCTTGCGGGCGGCCTTCCCTGAGCATGTAATCTATCCCCGCTGCCACTGCCCCCTGCAGATCAGTATCCCCATCACTGCCGATCCCGGTCAGGGCAGTCCGGATCCTGGCCTTATCCACGGTCAGTGGTACTAATAATTCAGTTTTTTCGGTAAAGGCCATTATTGCCACTCGATCAGCAGCCCCCAATCTCTGCACCAGGTCAGCAGCCAGTTCCAGCCGGTAGCCTTCTTTATCCACTGTACCCATGGAGCCGGAAGCATCCACCAGTAACAGCACATCCCTCTCTTTCAGTTCCTCCCGGGAAACCGCCTGTCCCAGACGCCGCCTATCTACCAGATACCAGGTGCCTGCCAGCTCCACAGCTTCCACCCGGATTCGCCCATCTTCCAGTATCCGGGGTGAAAAATACTCCATCTGCCCCCGTTCTGGCCGGTAATGGGCTACCAGCAAATTGGCCGCCCCTCCAGCTGCTGCCAGTGCCAGATCTGCCTGCAAGGTGATGCTTCCCTGTCGCCTGGGGGCAGCAATAACCTCCAGGGCCGATCCTAACAGAGCAGGATTGTTTTGCAGGGCCAAACTCTCTTTGGTCCCTTTCTCCCTGACCGCCAGCGCGTAAATCGCGGGCGCCGGCAGCAAGGCTGAAATAGCCGGTTGCAGAGGCTTGTCCGCCCTGTAATAAGTCTGCGGGTAGAGTTCCTCCCCATCACTGCGTCCATTGCCATTACTATCCCGCCGCCGCGGATCAGTCTGCAGCAGAATTTCCTCCTGGTCACTGAGGCCATCGTCATCACTATCTGGTCGCAGCGGATCTAGCCCCAGTTGCCCCTCTTCTCCATCCCTTACCCCATCAAAATCACTGTCCACAAGCTGAGCATTGGTGTTCAGCCGGGCCTCCAGCCCGTCATTAAGGCCATCGCCATCCTGATCAGGAGGTGTATGGGCCGGCCAAAGGCGATCCAGCAACACCGCCACTTCGGCCCGACTGGCCGCCCGCTCCGGCTGAAAACTGCCGTCCGGATAGCCCTGGATTATGCCTGCTGTCACCAGACGCTTGATTTCCTCCTCTGCCCAGTGCCCCCGGACATCCTGTGGCAGCTTCTTATCGTCACCGCTCCCCTTTGCTGGCAGGCCCGGCAGCCGGGCCAACAAGACGGCCAGTTCGGCTCTGGTTACCTGTCTGTCAGGCTTGAAGCTGCCGTCGGGATAGCCTTTTAACAGCCCCTGAGCCTGCGCCTGTGCCAGATAAGGGGCTGCCCAGTGGCCCCGGCTGTCCCCGGGCAACACCGGCTCTTTTGCTAATGGCTGCGCCAGCACATAGCCGTTACGCAGCAGCACCACCACCAGCTCCGCCCGGCTGACCGGCCGGTTGGGCCGGAGATAAAAGCCTTCCTTTTGCCGTTCGCCGGTGAGTATCCCCCGCTCCCACTGCCGCAGCAGAACGGCTTCTGACCAGTGGCCCTTGATATCTCGCGGCATTTCTGCCGCCCAAAGCAAAGGCAGACTGTTCAGGGTCAGCAATAGCCCCAGCCAGCCTGCCAGCAGTTGCTTCAGTCTTCCGGTCAACCCTCCCGCCTCCCCTGTGATATTTTTCTCTTTTTCTCACAGGGAAGTTTATTCGGCACGATTACAGCAATTCCTTGCCAAAAATTCCAGCAAGTTTCGACATGATGGTCATATTTTTCACCTGGTATTACGGCCGACTTCAACTGTTCAATCTTGCCAGCAACTGGTCCTTGATTGACCTGATTTCCTCAACTATCGTGCCACCGATATCATAAGGAGAAACTCCTTCCAAATCAGCCTGTTTGATATCTTCACTTAAAGAAACAAAACCCAGCAGCTCAAAATCAGCCAAACTGTCTTTAATAAAGCGAATATCCGCCTCATCAGCTATTTTACTACCTATAGCAAAGACCTTTTTGATCCCAAGATCTTCAACCAATTTCCTGATCTGGTTAGCGGTCTGAATACTTCTCCGACCTGGTTCTACTACAACTAACAAAGCATCTACCGACTCAGCCGTACCCCGACCAAGATGCTCAATTCCGGCTTCCATATCCATAATTACCACTTCGTCTCTTTCAATCAGGAGATGTTTCATTAATCGCTTAAGTAAAGTATGCTCCGGACAAACACAACCGCTGCCACCCTGTTCAACAGTGCCCATAACCAGTAATTTAACACCCTGATGTTCCAGACAATATTTCTCAGGCAAATCATCCACTTTGGGGTTTAAAATGAAAAAGGAACCATAGCCCCCATTGGCTCCGGTACGTTCTTCCGCTAACTTTTTCATTTTAGAAAAGGGGGTTATTGTTTTGTAAAGCGACTCAGGTATACCCAGAGCTGAAGCAAGGTTTGCGTCCGGGTCAGCATCTACAGCTAAAACCCGATAACCTTCATCGGCAAAAAGCCTGGCTAAAACCCCGGAAATTGTAGTTTTTCCTACTCCGCCTTTACCTGTAACTGCTATTTTCATAGTTAACCTTCCTCTCTATCAGAACAGGATTAGAGCTCCAAAGAGCCCTAATCCTGTCCCATTAACCAAAATTTAAATCCCTAAACCCTTACGTCTTTCCTTAATAGCGGCAACTAGTTTAGCAGCGGCTTGTTCTGGATCGGTTTCTACTATAAAGTAGCCACCCAGCAACTCTTTTGCTTTTTCAGTTAAAAATTCAGCCACTACCGGGGAACCCATAATCTGGGGTACTATTCCAATATGGGTTGGTATTCCCAGAGTAACTGCCCAGGTCCCAATAGCTACTGCCTTCTCCGACATAAACTCAGGAGCAGAGGCGACAAGAGGCAGTTTATCTAAATCCACTCCCAGCTTGTTAGCTATAGCTACGGCTACATTAACGGCCCTGGAATTATCTACACAAGATCCCATATGCAGTACTAAAGGCAAAGGTCCGTTTAATCCGGCTGCCTTGCCAATAGCAGTGAGTACAGCTTTCAAGGATTCACCGGCATAAGCCTCGGTTGCCTCCTGAGTCATTAAACCGGTTTTAGCAAAGGTACCGGCTCCACAACCAGTAGCCAGCATCAGGACGTTATTTTTCGCCAGCTCTTTCGCAATGGTGATAAAGTTATTGTCCTGGATCGCCTTAGGATTGTTACATCCTGCAAACAACGCAATTCCTTGAATATTACCGTTAACGATATTATCTATCAATGGCTTTAACGGGTCTTTGGCATCTAGCTTGCTTAAGGCCGCTAGAATTGCCTCGGCACTGAAACCGGCAATGGCTGTTTGCTTGTAGTCAGGAATGTTGACCTTGCGCTTATCCCGTCTTTTAAAGGCCTCAATTGCCACTTCTACGATTTTCCTGGCGCTTTCCACAGCCGATTCTTCCCGAAACTCTATGTGAGTGGCGCCAGTGATTTTATTTACAGGCATAGTGGTGATTACTTCAGTATGGAAACACTCCGCTACACTGGTAAGAGCAGGCATAATGCACTGCACATCTACGACCATCGCATCTACAGCGCCTGTAACTATGGCCATTTCCTGGGATAGATAGTTAGTAGCCAGCGGAATCCCCCGTCGCATCATCACCTCATTACCCGTACAACAAATACCCACTATGTTAATACCGTCTTTGGCCCCGGCTTTCTTGGCTTCTTCATTCATTTTCAACGCGACATCACAAATAATTTCACTAAGTAACGGGTTATGACCGTGAACCGCAATGTTAACAGCATCTTCCTTCAGCACGCCAAGGTTGGCCTGAGTAACTACCGGTTCAGGGGTACCAAATAGGACATCAGACAGCTCAGTTGACAAACACATACCGGTATAATCAGCCAGTGCTCCCTTTAATCCGCCGAGCAAAATGTTGGCTGCATCGGCATCACAACCCACATGAGTTCGGGCCATAATCTCAGCGATAACAGCATCAATGTTATGGGGCATAACCTCCAGATCTACCAGTTTTTCCACCCGTTCAGCTGTCATGGTCACTTTGGCCCAGTTACAGGGTATGCTGCGCTTTTGCCGCGAATAATCATCCAGGGAAGCCTGAGCCACTTCTTTTGCTATTTGCCGTATATCTTTGCCTGCCGGTGCCAGGTTTAATTTTTCCGCTATATTTCTTAACTTTTGCTCGTCTTTAATCCGGTACGCAGGTGCATGGCCTTCGCCAACTTCTAATAAAGTTAAGGCGATGTGGCGACCGTGATCGGAATGGGAAGCAGCACCTGCAGCCATCATTCTAGCCAGGTTGCGTGCCACTATGGTGTGGGCATCAGCCCCACAAACACCTCTCTGGGGACCATTGCCAAAAGGATCGATACGACACGGTCCCTTCCAGCAAATGCGGCAGCAGACGCCCAGCTCTCCGAAACCACATTGGGGCTTCATAACTGCAAAACGATCCCAAACAGTTTCAACTCCCGCCTTTTTTGCTAAAGGTAGCAAATAGTTGACAGCAGGATCTATGGTATTTTTCATCTTACTCATAATCTCTCCCCCTGCTTATTTCCGCATTAGGCCATGGTTCTTTGAATGAGCATGAGCCCTTACCAGTTCCTTTCCTCTGTCTTCAATAAGTTTCTTACGATAACTTTCGTAATCTACCAGCATGATTGCTTTGGTAGGACAGGCCTCTACACAGGCGCAGGTAAATTCATCGCTATCCTGCGTCCTGCTAAAACAAAGATCACATTTCCTGGCTTTACCTTTTTGGGTTCTGTGAGTACCTTCATCTGTTATGTCTTTAGCTACAATAATAGCTCCAAAGGGGCAAACCATAGTGCACACTTTACAGCCAATACAATTACTTTCATTAATTTTAACAAACCTATCCTCTTCGTAGATTGCTCCGGTAGGGCAGGCGTGGGCACAAGGCGCGTCTTCACATTGTCTGCATTGAATGGGCATAACCATGTCCTCAACTTGAACCACCGAGTTTCTTGGCTGTAATTGCAAGCCCTGGGTTACGGCAGTTTGTAGATCACAACCTGCATGAGCCACAGCACAGGCAATCTCACAATTCTTGCAACCCAGACACTTTTGGGGATCGGCGTAAATAAAGAAATTCTCTTTAGCTCTCGCCATCGAGGTTCACCTCCTTTCCGTTTGAGCTATTTTTCTACTTCCAGGTCCTCAATGTACAACTCCCTTCCGGCAACGATCTCTACAAATCTGCTCTCACATTGCGGGCACTGGAAATTGTAATTGGAAACCCGGAACACACTGGTACACTGCCGACATTTTCCCTGCAGGGGCACCCGCTCAATAACCAGCTCCGCGCCCTCGACAACGGTGTTTTGAGCATAAGCCTCAAAACAGGCAGTTAAAGTCAGATCTTCCACCGCTGTCATCTCGCCAACCTTAAGTTTCACTTTTAAGACTTTTCTAATTTGATGCTCTTTTACCTTGACATTGATAATCTGGAAAAGACTATCCACTATCGCCATCTCATGCATGGCGCCGCATCCTTTCATTATCTTTCGGTACAGGAGATACAGGGATCAATACTGCAAATAATAAGCGATATGTCAGAGACCTTATTTCCTGGCATCATCACATTGAGCGCTTCCCAGTTCATATAAGTAGGCACCCGCCATTTAATCCGTTCCGGCATATCAGAGCCGTTTGTGCGGAGATAATAAATCAATTCTCCCCGCGGCGCTTCTGACTTGGCTACAGCTTCCCCGGCAGGTATCTCCGGCAAATAATCTATACAAGTTGGACCGTCAGGCAATTCTTTTAGACATTGTTCCATGATATTGATAGCTTCCTGAATTTCCCTCAACCTGACTATGGCTCTTGCTCTAACATCACAACCATTCTCGACAGCAACATTAAATTTAATCTTGTCATAAGCAGCATAAGGACTCTTGACCCGCACATCATAATCTATCCCGGACCCTCTGGCTACAGGACCAACCACGCCATAGCGAATGGCTTCCTCTTTAGGTAAAATCCCTACTCCTTCAGTCCGAGCGCGCACAAACTTATTGTTCATATAGATGTCAATAATTTCTTCCAGTGGCTTTTTCAACTTATCTAATTGCTGCTTCAGATATTTAATCTTTTCATCGGAGAGGTCATATTTTACGCCGCCAATGCAATTTGCGGCCAAATCCATCCGATTGCCATAAACAGTCTCTTTAGCATCCTGGACTATCTCCCGTAACTCCATGACATGCATAAATAATGAATCAAAGCCTATGATATGAGCCAGCATAGCAGCATTAAACAAGTTAGAAGCTATTCTCTTTATTTCATCAGCAATAACCCTTAGATATTCAGCTCTTTCCGGAATTTTGATACCGGCAATTTTTTCAAGGGCCATACAGTAGGTAAAGGGATGGTTGTTGGAACAGAGGGAACAAACACGTTCAATTAAAGTTAGATTTTGGTAAATATTTCGCTTCATTACCAAATATTCCATACCGCGATGCACATGCCCTGCCGTTATATCCAGGCCCACGATAGTCTCTCCTTCAACCTGTACCCGGAAATACATCGGTTCTTCCAGCGCCACATGCAGCGGGCCTACGGGGATTGTATAAGTGCTCATTTAATATCCCCCTCCTGGGAAATAGCTGCAAGGACCTTTTCCCACAAAGTTTTACTGGTTGCTCCATTCATAGCAACTGATAAAGGAATCAATTTATCCATTATTCCTTCATCAATAGTTTCATCGAGGAACAATCTCCTGGGATTGGGATGGCCGACCACTTCAATACCATATAATTCTTGCAATTCGCGTTCCGTCCAATCAGCACTTTTTAATATCGGAGTAATGGAATTGACTTTACCACTATCACGGGGTATTTCAATCGTAACTGTACAAGTACAACCATCCAGATCAAAATGGTAGGCGATTTCATGCCCATCTCTCTGTTGAGCATCTTTAGTTTTATAAGCTGTAATAGTAATTACCCGGCCGCCCAGGCTTGCCACTATCAAAGCCACGTTTGTAATATGGCGGTGGTCACGGAGCCTGCACCAACCAGTAACCACTCCCTTAGAATCTGTTTCCCAGCGCAAGGAGAATCCATCACCCACTACCCGGGCTAATTTTTCTGCAAATTCCTCCTGAATATCCCGCTTCATCCTGTTTCCTCCTCTTCTCAGCGAAGGGCCCGTTCCTGGCGGCATTTGGGGCATAAATGCCTTAATTTTTCAATATCCGTGTTAACTTGTTCAAAAGCTACATTAAATAGCTCAGGGGCTATCGGCACCATCGGTGTATCACACCGGGCACAATTTACATATTTAATGAAGCCTTTTTCCACATATCTGTATTTGTCCTCTTGCCTGTGAGTTGTATGATAATCTTCAGTTAAGCGAATTGCTTTAGTAGGGCAGTAATGTTCGCAAAGGCCGCAAAAGGTACATGTATTATGCCAGAGTATGAACTCCAGGCCGCTTTTATCGGCCACTTCCCTGATTTGGATTGCTCCCCCTGCGCAAACGTACTCACACATTCTACAGGCCACACAGGCCCTGGCATTATACTGGGCTTTACCTCTCAGTCCCTTGGGAACAAAAGTTTCACCAAAGGGATAAGGGTCAGTAGACGGTTTCTTGAACAAATTGCGAATAGCTATTTTTAAAAAAGAAGCCATGGGTGACTCTCCTTTACAGCCTGGTTTCCCAAATTTTGATGGCTTCAACTATCCCATCAATAATCGCCTGGGGTCTGGGAGGACAGCCAGGCACATTTACATCTACCGGAATAAAGTTGTCAATCGGCCCGGCAATAGCATAACTGTCTCTAAACACTCCTCCAGATATCGGACACACACCGATAGCTACCGTCACTTTAGGGTCAGGAATTTCATCGTAAAGACGCAAAACCTTTTCCTTAACCCGGGCAGTAAGAGGTCCGGTAATCAACACGATGTCAGCATGCTTTGGGCTCCCACAATACTTACAGCCCAGGCGCTCAACATCATAACGGGGAATGCATGCCGTGGTTGCCAGTTCCACATCACAGCCATTACAGGATCCTGCATTTATGCGGTACAACCACGGTGATTTTCTGGCAACTTTTCGCATTAGTTCTTTCATCCTGCCACCTCCCTGTCATCTTTGTAACAATGTTAATACCAGGCTGATTAATGCCAGTGCGGTAGGATACTTCAGATAAAATTTAAAGGCCTGGTCGATTCGAACCCTTCCTGTAATGGCACGCACAACGGTAATGGATATTACCATTAAAATTAAACATTTTAAGATATACCACAACAGGTTAAGCAACATGTTTTCACCCAGAGGTGTCGGAAAAAAGAGGGCTATGGCTAAACCCAGTACCACAACCATTTTTAAGGAACTTGTTAGTTTAAATAAAGCCAAAGAAGTGCCGGAATATTCCAGAAGCGGACCTTCGACAATTTCAGTTTCTGCTTCGGGGATATCAAAGGGAACTACCCCCATGTTACCTGGAATGAAAACCAGAAAAGCCAGTAAAGCCGGTAACATGGTGTAATCAAAAAGTAATGCCCCGTTTTCCAGCTGGTACCTTACAATTTCACTTAAAGAGAAGGTAGCAATTCCACCTGTTGCCAATCCAACTTTCAACGCAACGGTTACCAGTACTACCAGTAACGGCAGTTCATAGGACATCATCATGACCATTTCCCTGGAAAAACCTACAGCTCCAAAGGGTGAGCTGGAAGCAGAGCCACCGACCATCAAAGCAATGGCAGGTAATGCCAGCAAATAAAGCACAACCAGCAAATCTCCCGAAAACTCAAGACCCTTGTATACGCCAGCAATAGGTATCAAGGTAACGGCCACCATCATCCCGGCAAACCCCAGCAATGGCGCTAACCTGAATGCCTGCAGATGCGCAGTCTCCGGCACAACTATCTCCTTCCCGGTTAGTTTGACCAGGTCAATAAAGGGCTGGAAAATAGGGGGGCCAACCCGCCTCTGTATTCGGGCAACAATCTTACGGTCAATTCCCATAAGGAACAAGCCAACGACTATAGCAAACAAACCCCCGGGAAAGAGCAACAAATTAAAGATTAGTTGTACAACATCCGTCACAATTCCACCCCCTTACCCAGACCGGTAATCCGGTATAAAACTTTAATGCACTGTTTAACCAGGCCTTTGGGCGATTCATAAAGATTATGGGAATTAACATGCACTTCTTCGGCTGTTAAATCAGTTACTCCACAAGTATAGATTTTTGTATATCTGATTTTCCCGTTGCCAATAAAGTAGACACTTACACCTGCAATGAAGGCTATTGCCAATACTGCAGCGATAACTCCGGCGTTCCACGCCCCCAGCCCGGAATCAATCCCAAAGAGCGAAGCTGAAACCGGGGTTAGACCCAACCAGCTTTCGATGGCCGCAATGGTAGTAAGTGGTATACCAGGGAAAACCCCAAAAACTACACACAAAACAGCCAGAATTACCATAGGAATTTGCATTGTCCACGGTGCTTCAGTTACATTCTCTAACTCCTTCGGTAATTGTCCGAAAAAGGCAGAATGTAAAAATTTAAGAAAAGAAGCTAAGGTTAAAACACTTGCTAACAAGGAGAATATCGCTAAAAACACATATCCTTTCTCCATGGCAGCTTCATAGATTATCCATTTAGAGGTAAAACCATTAAAAGGCGGAATGCCAGCAATAGAAAATGCCCCAATCGCAAAGGCCCCCAGAGTTACCGGCATTTTCCTGCCAATTCCTCCTAACTTGTCCAGGTTTTCAATACCGGTTTTCACCATAATGGCACCGGCAACTAAGAACAGCAGGTTCTTAAACAGCATATGGTTAACTAAATGCAATAATCCTCCAGCCATACCTAAAGAAGAGCCCAGGCTGACTCCTAAGATGATATAACCCATTTGGCTTACCGTATGATAAATAAGCAGGCGTTTCATACCACTTTGCAGCAGAGCCAGTGCCGCAGCCATTAAGATTGTTAAGCCGCTTACCCAGGCAACTATATACATCAGGCTCGGCATCCCGCCTGCCAGGCCTAACTTGCTTATAAGAGAAATGCCTCCAAATACATAAAATAATTTAACCATCCCAAAAGGCGCACTTTTTAACAGCACAGAAGAAATATAGCCACTGACCGGTGTTGGTGCTGTTGGTGGATGCATTTGATAATCGATGCGGAAAGGTAACATAGCAGCTTTCATGGCGAAGCCGATCAACATCAAGATTAAACCAAAAGCCACCAGACCTGTCGGCAAGGCACTTAACCGCCCGGCCAGCTCACTCATCTCAAAGGTGCCTGTGCTAGCTGTTAATACTAATAGTCCCAAAAACATCAAACTGGCTCCAGCATAATTAAAAATAAAGTATTTGAATCCTTCTTGTAATGCCTCCCTGGTTTCCTCATGAATAATCACAAAGTACAGAGTCCAGCTGCTCATGATTTCCCAGAAAGCAAAGAAACTGAAGAGGTCTTTGCTCACCGCCACACCCAGAAGGCCGCCAATCATTAAAAGGAAGAACGCATAAAAGCGATTCTGGGCGTGTCCGTGATCCATATAACCCAGTGAGTAGAATAAATTTACAACCCCAATAAAAGCGATAAGTAAAGCAAAACTCCGGGAAAAAATGTCATGACCAGAAGAGACAGTTAAAACTGTTATCAATGTTGCCACCATTGTCGCAACTGCTAACCAGCCGCTGACCCTGGCCGAACGTCTGCCTAAAAGGTAAGTAACCAGAGCGCCTACCATCGGAATTACTGCCATCAGGGGCCAGGCGATGGTAACATCAGGTATAGCAGTTGTAGCCATATGTCCTTTGGCTGCAATCATATCGACCACCGGCTTAACTAAAGCCAGGCCCGCTTGCGGATACAAGCCATTAAACACAGTCAAACCCGTTAGGATCCCAACTGGAATCAACATGGTAATAGGAGCTTCCTTAACAGCAGGACCCTCGTACTTTTCAAAGAAAATAACCCTAACCAGTTTCAGGTAATAAAAAGCGCCAATAATACTGCCCAGAAGGATTAAACCCGCCACTGCCAGATGGCCGGATTGTACACTGGCGTAAAGCATTAAAAATTTACTGATAAAGCCGTTGAAAGGTGGCAAGCCCATGATAGCTAAAATGCCAATACTAAAACACAAAGACGTTACCGGCATTACCCGGCCGATACCCTTGAACTTAGAGATTTCCTGACTCTTCAAGCGATAAATTAAAGCACCCACCGCCAGGAACAGGAGGTTTTTCATAATAGCATGATTCAAAACGTGATAAAGAGCACCAACCAGGCTCAAATAAGTGCCTATTCCCAGCGTGACTGCTATCTCGCCCACCTGGGCCATAGTGGAATAAGCCAGCATTTTTTTAATGTCGGTCTGCCGGAGGGCCATAATTTCACCGTACAAAAGGGTCAGGGCCCCAAGCATGGAGATTATAAATCCAATGGTAGAAAATTGACCGGTAGTGCCCAGCTCAGTCAGCAAACCTGCCCCAAAAACAACAAAGAGAATACGTACCAGTCCGTAAATACCGGTTTTGGTCAAAATCCCTGACATCGGTGCTGAAATAGACGAAGGTGCTACAGGGTGAGCATCAGGCAACCAGCTATGCAGCGGTACCAGGCCTGTTTTGACACCAAAACCGATTATAAACATTCCCAAAACTGCAAGCATAAGGCTTGGAGTTAACTCAGGTAAGTTTGCGGAAATCGCCGCCATATCGAAGGTTCCAAGCTTTACATGCAAAGTTAAAATTGCAAAATGCATAATATAAGCACCGGAAGTACACATGATAAAATATTTGAAACCGGCCCGCAGCGCCTTTTCAGTTTGTTCCTGAATAACCAAAAAGTAAGAAGTCCAGGTCATTAATTCCCAGTAAACGTAAAAATTCCCCAGGTGCTTGCTGGTTGTCAAACCAAGCAAAGTGCCGATCATTAAAAATAAGAAGAAAAAGTAGCGATTTGTGTGCGGCTTATCCTTAAAATAACCGATAGAGTAAAGCGTAACTAAGAAGCCAATAAAAGCCATAATCAGGGCGAAAAATCTGGATAGACTGTCAAAATCGCCACCCTGCCAGGTCAAGTATACCGTTGTACCGGTAAGGGCGACCGCCAGGATATTGCGCAAAACCGCTGAAAAACGCCCGACCAGATAAACAATAAATCCGCCCACATAGGGAACGAGCACCAAAATGGACCAGGGTGATTCAAAGGCAGGTAGTTGCGCTGATTTCCCTAATAATACAGCAGTCATATACTCAACACTATGAATAAAAGGCTCCGGTAACAAGCCCATTAAAGCGGTGAGCCCACTCAGGACCAGCATAGCTGCCAGCAAAACCGGGGAAGCTTCTCTAACTTTTTCTGTACTGGCCCCTGACTGTGCAGGTTGCTCGAAACACAGTTTCTGAAAGATGAGAAGGAAGTAGATTGCCTCAAGGATACTTCCTAATGTGGCGATAGCGGCATAAAACCAGTGACCGCTTGCAATGGCCGCATAAATTATTAAAAATTTACTAATAGAACCTTTAAAGGGTGATAAGCCCATGACCGAGAACAGGCCAAAACCGAACAAGGTTGCTGTAACCGGCATGGCCTTACCTATACCCTTGAGCTTTTCAATACTGTCAGATCGTTCTCGTGCAATTAGCGCTGCCGCAGCAACAAAGACCAATGCCCGCATTACTATTTGATATTCCAGATGCAACAGAGCTCCCGATGTACCTTCATAAGTACCAAGACCAAGTCCCAGCAGAACATATCCGATTTCTGCAATACTGGAGATAGTCAGTAATCGGATTAAGTTTTTCATCTGCTTCAGCGCAATCAGTTCGCCAGCCAGAATAACGATTGCACCAAACAAAGCTAGCACAGATGACTCACTGAATAGAGAACCAAAATTCACATCTTCTGCCTCCTTCCCAAAGCCTTTACTTAAAATCGTGTGGTTTTTCACTTTCAGTATATCAATGTCACCCCATTATTTCTGTCGCTAAGATGACACAAAGAAAAAAAGGCTCTAAAGGCGTCTGAATGGTCGGCTTTTAACGACCATTACATCAGCACTTTAGGGCCGCGTAAAGTTACACTCTTCCCAGCTCTTCCAACAAGCGATTTTTAATTTCATATGCTTTTGCCACGATTTCGGGAGCTTGCTTCACTACACTTAAACCAGACAAATCAGCAGCAATTACTGCCTGGTCATAAGGTATAAATCCTAAAATCGGCATAAAATCCAAATCTCGCCGAATTATTGCCTCATCTTCCGGACGTACCTTGTTGGCCACTGCAAAAACCCTGGTGACTCCCAGGTCCCGAGCCAGAGCTACTATTGCTTGTGCTGTCTGGAAACTTCGTTTACCAGGTTCAACTACAACAATAAAAGCATCTACCCCCGCAGCCGTACCACGTCCTAAATGCTCCAAACCGGCTTCCATATCAACTACTACAGTATCCTCAGCCTTTAATACCAAATGACGTAGAAGATGTTTAAGCAAAACACTCTCCGGACAGGCACACCCTGAACCCCCTTTAGCTACTTTACCCATTTGCATTAACCGTATGCCGTCATACTCTACTATATATTTTTCAGGAATATCCTCAACCCGGGGATTAAGGGTAAAAAACTGACCCGATGTGCCCGGTTCGGCTCCGGTACGCTCCTTGATTAGCTCTTTATCCTCAGAGATTGCAGTCAAATTTTTTAAAATCTCTGGCGGAAATCCTAAAGCTGTGCCTAAATTAGCATCAGGGTCCGCATCCACAGCCAGTACCCGCTTCTCCTCGCGGGCAAAAATATGACAGAGAAGGGCGGACAGGGTGGTTTTCCCCACCCCGCCCTTACCGGAAATAGCAATTTTAAGCCCTTTTTCAGACACCGGTATCAACTCCTGACATTTAAGTTATATCCGGGCAGGGTAACCCTAAGGCTTTGCGTTTTTGTATGATTCTCTCTAAAATTAGGTGTGCGGCCTTGATCGGATCCTCTTCATAGATTAGTTTTCCCCCGAAGAGACCATCCATAGTCAGAGCATGCCGGTCTTTGTCTCCCATCAAAATATTGCTGACCAGCTCTGATCCGGCAATGGGAGGCTGAATCCCTACATGCACATCAATTCCCTGGGCCAGGAAATAGGAGCCAATGGCTAAAGCTTTGGGGCTTTGCACTTCCGGGCTTGATCCGGCAACAGGCAGATCCCTTGCTTCAACTCCAAGATAGTTGGCCAGCGTCATTACCAGGTCATCTACCCGGGAATTATCAACACAACTACCCATATGCAGAACGGGCGGCAGAGTTTCCAGGCCGTTGGCCTTTCCAATAACCTTTAACACCTGCTGTAATCCTTCACCGCAATACTCCAGCCCCCGGGGTGACATCAAGGAAAATTTGGCCAGGGAGTGGGCCGAACAACCTGTTGCTACAATCAGCACATTATGTTTCAACAGCTCTTTGGCTACTTCGACATTGGCCCAGTCCTGCTTGATTCGAGGATTGGTACAACCTACCAGGGCCACTACGCCCAGAATGTTTCCAGATTTGATGTTTTCCACCAGAGGTTGCAGAGGGTCTTCCTGGTTCACCTTTTTCAGCGCCTCTAAAATCTGCTCCGTCGAAAATCCGGCATAAGCCTCTACTTTATCCTGAGGTATTTTTATTTTCGCGGGGTCCCGTTTGGTGAAGTTAGCTATGGCTTTGCGAATAATCGTTTGTGCTGCCTCATCAGCATTTTCCGGGGTAAATTCTACATGAGTAGCCCCCGGGATTTTAACACTGGGTAAAGTAGTAATAATTTCTGTATGATAACATTTTGCCACCCTGGGTAAGCTG
This sequence comes from Carboxydocella sp. ULO1, assembly GCF_002049255.1. Classification (NCBI taxonomy): domain Bacteria; kingdom Bacillati; phylum Bacillota; class Clostridia; order Eubacteriales; family Clostridiales Family XVI. Incertae Sedis; genus Carboxydocella; species Carboxydocella sp. ULO1. The sequence continues at coordinate 144,055 of NZ_BDLQ01000058.1, forward strand.
GGCATAATACACTGAATATCTACCACCATGGCTTCTACCGCACCTGTAACAATCGGCATTTCTTGACTGGAGAAGTTGGTTGCCACAGGCACACCCCGGCGCATCAATATTTCATTTCCTGTACAGCAGACCCCGAAAATATTAATCCCTTTTGCTCCAACCGCCCTGGCCTCATTTTCCAGTTTTTCCGCCCATTCCACTATTTTTTCAGAAAGCATGGGTATATGGCCGTTTACGGAAATATTAACCATATCTTCTTTAATTACCCCTAGCCGGTATTCAGACTTGACCACAGCCGGGACACCAAACAGT